>PWZK01000320.1 GCA_003567495.1 Candidatus Brocadiaceae bacterium | reverse complement strand
CTTCTTTTGAGCAGACGGCTCGGTGTCGTTCTGATCGTTTCTGTCTTGATCGCACTCCTGGCCACATTGACGGGTCTGTATCTTGCGGTGAGGTATGACCTGCCGACCAACCACATCGTCGCCGCGGCGGCCTGCGGACTTTTCATGCTGTCAGCGGCTCCGGGTTTTACGGCAGCAATTATCAAGCGCCTGGCGCTTTTTTCAAAAAATTAGGGGCCTGGGAACGGATGACTGCCGTTTGTTTATGCAATATGCGGGTTGGATCCATCGTCTCAGCTTCCCCGTCCCGCACAAACCGGCCTTCCTGAAGATAAAGAACGCTGTCGGTAACTTCCTCCACAAATTCTCTGTCGTGGGAGACCACCAGGAGCGATACCCGCCGGTCCCGCAGGATACGTATTATTCTCTCAACAATCGCTTCGTCCACCCCGGCGGTGGGTTCGTCCAGCAACAGCACCTCCGGTTCCATGGCCAATACGGCCGCCAGCGATACCAGTCGCTTCTCACCGCCTGAGAGTCTGTAGGTTATGCGCTGCTCATATCCCGAAAGGCCAAGACTTTCAAGCGTTCGCCGTGCCGCATCCCGCGCATGATCTGGCCCCATTCCCAGGTTAGTGGGGCCGAACGCTACGTCTTCGAGCACCGTGGGACAGAAAAGCTGATCGTCGGGGTCCTGAAAAAGAAGTCCGGCGCGGGCGCGGACCTCGTGAAAATCCTCCTCACTCCTGCGCACCCGGCCGAACGCCTCAACCCGGCCGGTATCCGGACTCAGCAGTCCCACCAGCAGGTGGAGAAAAGTCGTCTTTCCGCTGCCGTTGGCTCCTATCAGCGCCGTGCGATCTCCGGTCTGAAACCGAAAATCCACGCTGTTGAGTATCCTGTCTTCCCCGTAGGAGAAACTCAGGTCTTCTGTTTTTATCAGATCAGCCATTCCAAACCCGCAAGAGTTGAAAACACCAGAAAAAATATAACTCCGAACCATGCGTCCGTGCGCCCGCCTTTATACTCATACATGAGTGGAAAATCGCCCCTGAACCCCCGGCATTTCATCGCCGCCATCACCCGTTCGGAACGGTCATAGCTGCGCACAAGCAGCATCCCGACCGCGTTCCCAAAAGCTGCATAAGTATGCCGGTTCATCCCGGCGCGAAAACAGCGGGCCTTCATCGCACGGCGGAGGCGGCTGTATTCATGATGCAGCAGCTCGATATACCGGACGGTGAAAAACATTAGGTGCGTCAGCTTCCTCGGCGCCTTAAGGTTCTGCAGCGCATGCCCCAAAGTCACTACGTCCATCGTGCTCAGAAGCGCGGTCAGTACCAACACTATTGCATTGGCTTTGACTGCGATATGAAGTCCGCGGATCATTCCTTCCAAACTCAGCGCAACGGGGCCGAACATAGCCATCTCTTCGGTGCCGGTGAGGGCGAATACCGCCAGAAGTATGGCCATGAATACGTTAAGCGCCGCCATGCGCCTCAAAAGGGCTCGAATCGGCAGATGCGCGGCCGCCGCCAAAAATATCCCGACCAGCAGTGCGGCTGCGGCTGTGCGGGGCTCGCTACCGACCGCCGTCACCGCCGCAATCCCGGCGCAGGCAACGATCCGCACCTCGGGCGCCAGCCGATGAACGGTCGAAGTGCCCTTAAAATAGGTTTCACATACCATGATTCATATTTCCTTTTTGCAGAAAATGAGACGTTGTATACTGAATACCTACGTTAAAATCTCGGGCCGCACTTTCCATAGAAACCCCGCAGCGCCCGCCGTTATGATCCCCTCCGCCGCTGCCACCGGCAGGTGCAGAACTACGAGACCTTTGAATATCGGAGAAAACTCTCCACCGGAAGCAAGCAGGGCTCCGCCGGTGAGAAGGGAGGCCAGAATAACGGCCAACGTGCCCGCGGTAAATCCGCGAAGCATCACACCCCGCCGCCCTGTGCCAACCCTTCTTAGGCCGAATGCATGGTAGCAGATAACTGCCGGAATACCTAAGACAGCGGCGTTTACGCCCAGTACCGTCACCCCGCCGTGACCCAGCAGCACCGACTGCAAAAGCAGGGCGATCAAGAGAACCGGAAAAACGGTCCACCCAAGGATCATCCCCATAAGACCGGTGAGCACCAGATGGACGCTCGTGCCCCCTATCGGTACGTGGATCAGGGAAGCGACAAAAAAAGCGGCCCCGAGAAGTCCGGCTTCGGGTATGTCTTTATCCCGCAATACCCTGAGCCCCAGGGTAACCCCGGCCGCACCGACCGCCGTACCGGCGCCCAAAACCTGCCATGTAAGCACTCCGTCGGCTATGTGCAAAAGTCAACATCTCCCGCTTTTTTTGAAAAAAAGCTCGGCAAAAAACTTTATCGGTGGTACGGCTTACAGTAAATCAGACCTTAAACTCAGGACCTGAAACATCCTTGATGTGTGATTATTAAGCGGCTGACCGGTTATTTCTTTTCCATCCCGCAAAAGCCAGCACCCCGGCGCCGCCCACGAGCAGGCCGGCGACAAAAACCACGGCCGTTGAAAGACGGCCTTCCCACGGTGCGGGTTCATGGACGGCCGTCCCTTGGCGGTCATGAGCGTGAGTGTGGGCATGCCCATGATCGTGGGCGTGCCCATCTCTGTGCGCAACCTCCATTTCATCGTCACCGAGGTCAAGCAAAAGAGTCGCTGTGTGGCTTGTCGCCCCGTAGGCCGCACCTTCAAGCTTGCCGGGTTTTTCACTCCGCAGGTTGGCCTTCAGAAGCCATCGACCGCTGCGGGTAATATCCACGGCAAACCGGCCATCGGAATCCGTTACGTCCTTTTCCGCTGTATGTCCGTCCGAGCCGATTACCTGAACCACGGCACCGGCCACAGGGCCGCCTTCCAAAACGACCATTCCCTCAAAAATTCCTCCTTTAAATCTCCTGATATCCTGTTTCGGAATTATTTCAAACGCCACTCCGGACGGATCGGCGGCCCGGCCTTTTTCAGGATATAAATACGCCTTTTTCGCGGTCTGAACGCTCAAAGTGGCAGGGCCTCCGGCCGGAGAGTATATGGACGGTTCACGGATTGCCGTAAAAATATACTCTCCCTTACCGACCGGCTCCAGTGAACCGCGGAGGGAGTCTTCGGAACCTGTAAGCTCTACCACAGACTCTTCGCCATCGGGCCTGCGGACGAAAAGCCGGTAATCGGCGGGATCCGCCGGGTCGGTTTGATCGCCGAAATGGCCCCAGGAAACCACGGCCCGGAGTTCAACTTTTTCATTGACAACCGCCTCACTCACCTCGATCCAGACCTCGTGGGAGTATGCCGCCATGACACCGGCCTGGAGGAGGAACGCTGCAGACGCTAAAATCAGTAAACGCACGAGCAATCCAGTCTTTTTCATAACTCACTTACCTCTTTGTCAGAGTATTTCGATAGTAGAAAAAAGCCGCAGTAAACAAAAATATGCCCACCCCGAGCAAGGCCCTTTCCGGTAGCGGAACAGAAGAAACGAAATTTTCTTCGCTCTCTGGTCTCCATACGGCTCGGTGTCCGAGACCATCCTCCGCAACGATGCGGAAGGGGGGTGTGGCCGGATCAAAAACAAATCGGCCATTTTCGTCCGCGCTCCCCGTATCAATTTTGTTCCCTTTAATGTCGTAGAGCCGGATCCGGCAGCCGGGCGCTGCGGTACCGTCGTCATATGCGACAACTGCGACGTTTTCCTCTTCCATCCGCACGACCATGCGATGCGCCCATGCCACCCGGGCGGTAAAGAGCAATGCTGGCACGATCAGGAAAAGTATCGGATGCAGTCTCCGGAAATATGTTTGTCTGTGAACCATGCTGACATTGTAGGGAAGTATTACTTTTTTGTCAAATATAACACTACTGAGAGGAATTTGTGCTTGGTAATCGCTGGAAACAGGGATAATCTCTGAACAACCTGCGTTCCGGGATACGCAAAAAACTCATGCAGCGCAAATTCCTCGGGCTTGCGAAACGGTTATTGACCCGGTATAATTACTACTGTATCGGTTTTCTCGCACAAAAAAACACATAAAAGTTCTTACTATGCCGTGGGGAACCGGATAATGTGGAATTTCAGGAACGGTGTGAGCGCGTTTGTTTTTGTGGTG
>PWZK01000022.1 GCA_003567495.1 Candidatus Brocadiaceae bacterium | reverse complement strand
TGTGTTTGAGTCCGTCTTTGTAGGTTCGCCACGTGTCCCGGGTTTTGTTTACCTTATTCCAGTCGAGGAATTGCCGGGCCAGCTCCGGCAGCATGGGCGAGCCCTGCTGTTTTCGCCGCCCCGAATCCGGTGTGTCGTAATAATCCGCCAATGCCCGGTAGAACTTTGCCAGGGCCTGCCTTTTATCGGTACCGAAATACTCACGTTTACGCTTTCCATTGCGGGTTGGGATATCCGCAACCCATTGCTCGTGACTGCCGGACCATCGTATGTCAATAGCCATCACTTCACCTCCGATCGCATTTTGCGACCAATTTTGCGACCATAAGGTACGACCACCGTAATTTGGTCGTTGGAGGCAAAACACAAAAAAGCCCCAGGACGCCGAAAACGGCATCTCTGAGGCTTTCTAATGGGTGGTGACCCCACGGGGATTCGAACCCCGGTTGCCGGATCGAAAGTCCGGTGTCCTGAACCACTGGACGATGGGGCCATCCGGCGATATGTATCAAACAAAATACGAAAGAAGTAAATATGATATAAAAAAATAAATAATTTTGCAAATGAACGCGCGGGGGGAGGGTGCATTTGCGCAGCACCTTTTTTCCTCGCCTTTTCTGTTTGCTGTTCTCAGGATCCTGTGAAAAAGCGAGTTAATCGTCGACCATCTTGACCGGAAAGGGGTTGGTTACGCTCCCGGTGTAAAGGGTTCGGTGTGGGAACGGAATTTCTATACCTTCTTCCTCAAACCGCCTTTTGATTTCTGGGAGCAAGGTTTCCCTGAGTACCATGAAATCCGTTTTGGAAAACCATACGCCGACAAAAATTTTCAGAGCACTTTCGCCGAATCCGGTGAAGGCGATGAGCGGCTCCGGCTGTTCAAGTGCATATTTATTCTTGCTGACAATGTCATGCAGCACTTCTGTAACCTTTTTAATATCCTCGCGGTATGCCACCGAAAGGTCAAGATCAAAACGACGTATAGGGAAGCGCGTAATATTTGTCAGTTCACTCTTTATAAGACTTTCATTCGGGATGCGAACGAAAGTGTTGTCGAATTTGCGGAGCTTGACCGATAGAAGGTCTATCGAAAGCACCATGCCCACGGTGTCGCCGACACGTATAATATCATCTATCTGAAACGGTTTTTCCGAAATGAGAAATATGCCGCTGATAACGTTGGAAAGGCTTGTTTGCGAGGCAAAACCCAGTGCAATGCCCGCGATGCCGGCCGCACCGAGCAATGCCGCCAGGCTGAAGCCCAGTTCCTGAAGGATCATTACAAACAAAAGCGAGAACCCGCCGTAGAATACCATCTTACGTGTGAGCATCGCGTTTTGCGGGGAGGAGCGATTTTTGACTATACGTGCGCTCAAAGACGATACTGTTTTCAAAAGAAACAGCCCGATAATGATTATCACCAAAATGCGCAAAATTATCGGCACGGCTTCCGAGGCCAGGAGTTTGTCTATACTCAGCGTCTCAACTGTCGTTTCAGAGTTCACCTTTTCTTCCCGCTTGAAAACACCTTTCAGAATACATTGCTCAGAGATTTCAGGCTGTCGAGGCTGCGCCTGAAAAGTTTGCCCTCGACCCGGAGCTTTCTTTCAGATACTATTTGTGCCTCAGCGCCTTCCGCGAACCAGTTGTCATTGTATGATATTATGTCCTGTTTGCCCTCTCCCCGGTAGGTCAAATCAACTCGACTTGTCCACAGTCTGTTTTTATAAGAATAGATATTCAGATGAGCAGTATGAATGCATACTCTGGTAAAATCAAAAGGGGCTTGAGACTTGTTTTTCATCTTCACGGGGCACAAAGCTCTGTGTTCCACAGGTTCTACTCCTTCCAGCGAGCGTCTCGCCGAAGTCTGCATGTCGTAACACAGTGAGCCGGTTGTAGTGTTGGGGCCGAACCATGTGTTTGAGAGGCTTTTGGCCGGGATTTCACACAGAAGATTCTCAGGCGTCCTGCACGTGTCCAATACAGCTATCCAAAAAGGTATCCTGGCGTAGAACACCCCTTCGGCGCCGACGCACAGGGTCAGGTCGTTTTCAGGACGCACCACCACCGGCCTGTCGGGCATGACGGGCTTTAACCGCAGCCTGCCTTTCTCCTGCCCGATCGTCCATCTGTGCCACCTGACATCCGGAGGTGCGGTTTTTGTCTCAGCGCAGATAAGCGGGGCCGGCTCGTTATCGGTTTCTTCGTGGTATACGGACAACTCGTGCTCGGTCTTATGTACCCAAAGATTAAGCGTGCCGATCTGCCAGAAAAGTGTGCAGCCCGGCTCGATATCAACAGGATCCCAGAAATTCATTTCTCAGGTTTTACCCCCTGACCCGGACAAGCCGGAATCTGGAATGAGGAACCAAAAGCGTTTTTCGCTCGCTTCCTCGCGGTTAGTCCGCTGTTTCCACCGGCACAGGGCCGGTGGAAAAATTCTCTACGACACTCTGGAAATCAATTTACTCCGTTTCCGGCTGCGCCGCCCATCTGATCCACGCGTGTTTGGCGGTGTCTCCGGTATTGGCATAGATATCCGTATCTTCTTCAATATACGGGTTGCTTATTTTATCGGCCGGGCCGCTGTCTTCGGGGCGGATTGTGGCGACGTGCCCGTCTTCAAAAAGCACATTTACAGCATCGCCGTGGTTGGCATTCCAGGGCGCTCTGTCGGCCGCAACGGCACGTTTTGGGTGTCGCCCTTCGGGCGGCATCCCGGGGTCTATATGATAGCCCATGCCTTCGGGGTCGTTGTAATTCACTTCTTCAACAGGGTTTGCGGGACAGCTCAGCGTGTGTCTGTTTACATACCTGCCTTCTTCCAGCAGCGCAAATACCTCACCGGAAGTTGCACCCGTCGGCATTGCGCCGTCATTCTCTGCTTTATACATTTCAAGCGCAAGTGCCAGCCGGTTGAGGTTGCTTTTGCAGCCTGCGCGTCGTGCTTCCCTGCGCGACTCGGCTGCGCCCGGTATGAGCACCGACGACATAACACCGACCGCTCCGCCTGCGGTGGCAATATTGATGCCTCCAAACGGCCCGTAACCTTCGGTGTAATGCAAACCGTCTTCGTGGTAGTCTGCGCTTATCGATGCGAACATATGTTGCGACAGGCTTTCGGCGGACGGAAGGGTTTGGGGGTCGAACCCGAGTTCTTCGAGAAAAGTGCCTTCCAGCTCTTCTGCCTCTGGAAGCAGGTCGTAGAGTGAATTGATGAGATTCGTTTTTGCGCCGGAAGCCACATAAGAAAGGGTGTTGAAGGTGTCCCGATCGATGGTGCTGAATGCGTCTGTGAACTCTTTACTGTCGAGAATTGAACCGTCATCTTCTGCATCCAGCCGGTGAAGGGCCGTTTTAAGGCCTTCTGACGTCCCGCTCAGCACAAAATAATCATCGGTTACGGCCCAGGCGGGATCATACGGCACCGATTCATTTTCAAAAACAACAAAGTCAAATTCCAGCTCGTTGTGCTTGCCCGTATCAAAGGAAACAGTATCTTCATCGTCAACTTCTTCTTTAATACGGCTTACGATCTTTGATAATGACGAACTGAACATATCAGGTTCTTTCAGTTCGATCAGAAAGACTGGGTCGGGATAATCGCGCCGGCCGGTCCATTCTGGCATGTAAAGCAGAACTTTATTGCCCATTGCGGCTACCAGGTCGTCTTTGACGCTCAAGCCCAGTTCCGCTTCCAGCTCTTCCAGAGGGCCGCCGGAGTCGCCTGCGGAAAACTTTTTGATGTCTTCATAAAGTTTTTGGTAATCGATCCCCAGCGCACCCATTACGAGCGCATCTTCGGGCACTTCGGTGATATCATCAAGTATCATAAGAAGTTCGGGCTGCATAATCGGCGAATCGCCGGCTCCCGCTGCCGTAACATCACGAAAGCCTTTCCCGTCGACGGTGGTGGCCCGTGATATGAAGGAGATGGCCTCTTTGAGATCATCCATCATTTTCACCACCTCCTCATTTTCCCCGGCCGCCGCGGCCCGCTGCGCGACTTCAAGTATCTCTTCGTATTCAATGTGTATCAGGCCGACAGGCTCGCGCCCGCCCGTTATTTTTTCGCGTGTCTCCAGAAACTGTTTTCCCGGCCCCTGAGTGTCTGTTTT
>PWZK01000144.1 GCA_003567495.1 Candidatus Brocadiaceae bacterium | reverse complement strand
TCACTTGCGCTGGACGAGAAGAGACACCTTGCGGTCATAGAAAAGGTGGCGGCCGGCGTGGGGGTTGATGTCGCTGAAATGCCTTCGCCGGCTGAGAACATAAAAACGGTTTTTTCCCGGCTCAATGAAGATGCTGCTTCCGGGGAATTAACGGCCACTGCCGGGGAAAAGGAGGCCATTGAAGTGGCTTTGGGGATGGAAAAGGAAAGTTATGAATTATACGCAAAAGCCGCTGAAAATGCCGGATCCGAGGCACAAAAGAATCTTTTCTTGCGCCTGCAGCAGGAAGAAAATCAGCATTTCGAAATGTTGAAAAATACCGAGGAATATCTTAACGATAACAATAAATGGTTTTTAAACACCGAAGGCGCTCTTCTCACCGGTGATATGAGTTCGCTGGGATGAAAAAAAAGCATTTTTCAGACAGATTATTCGCAGAGGTCGAGGCAAAAAAAAGCCATGTCGTTGTCGGGTTGGATCCGCGCCCTGAGCTCATGCCGCTGCCGGTTGTGGAAGAAGCATGCCGTGGCGGCGGCAGCAATCCGGCCTCGATTGCCCGGGCAATCATCAATTTCAACGGCGGCGTCATCGATGCGGTAGCGGACATAGCGGTGGCGGTGAAGTGTCAGATTGCATTTTATGAACGCTATGGTATCGAGGGGCTTAAAGCATACAGCCAGACGATCCGCATGGCGAAGGAGAGCGGGCTGATCGTTATTGGTGACGTCAAGCGCAACGATATCGGAAGCACCGCTGACGCCTATGCCCTGGCGCATCTGGGGGGAAACGACGGAGCCGCTGCTGATTTTCATGTAGATGCCCTCACGGTGAATCCACTGTTTGGTGCGGATGGAGTGCTTCCTTTCGTTAAAAGGGCGGCGAAAAACGGTTGCGGAGTGTTTATACTCCTCAGCACAAGCAATGCCACTTCAGGCCAGGTACAGGAACTAATATGCAATGGGCGGCCGCTATACAGTCATCTTGCAGATCTGATCGGCGAATGGGGGGGCGATTATGTTGGTGAACGGGGTTACAGCATTGCCGGCGCCGTGGTAGGCGCCACTTTTCCCGGCCGGCTCGAGAGTCTGCGCTCGGTGATGCCGCATACCCCGTTTCTCATCCCCGGGTTCGGTGCTCAGGGGGGGGGAGTTGCGGATGTGACGGCGGGGTTTGACCGTCGGGGGCTCGGCGCCGTGGTGAACTCTTCACGCGGCCTGATATACGCTTTTCGCAACGAACCTTATGCCGGTAAGTATGGGGAGGGAGCCTATAAAGATGCGGTTCGAGCTGCAACTGAAGACATGCGAACGGGGCTGTGGCGTTGCGTGCGGAACCGTTGCTGAATAGTGAGTAATCATTGAACATATATAATAGCGCTTTGTCGTAACGTGCTTCGCTGAACAAGTTGGGCAAGGATAAAAAAAGACGGGGGTGTTGAGAAAATGGGTGGGAATCTTATTACGGTAGGACTTCAATGGGGTGATGAGGGGAAGGGTAAGATAATAGATGTGCTCTCCGAGCAATACGATGCCGTGGTGCGTTTTCAGGGCGGCGCAAATGCAGGTCATACTGTGCATGTGGGCGACGAAAAATTTGTGCTTCATCTGATTCCGAGCGGCATACTGCATCCCGGAAAACAATGCATCATCGCAAATGGTGTGGTGGTCGATCCAGAGTGTCTGGCCGGTGAGATAGAGGGTCTCAAAGCCCGTGGTATTGATGTGGAAGGCCGGCTTTGGGTCGGCGATCGTTGTCATGTTGTTATGCCGCACCATAAGTTGTTTGACGAACTCAGGGAAGCCGAAAAGGGCGGGCCGGATATTCAGACCACGCAGCGCGGAATCGGACCGTGTTATGCAGATAAGGCTGCGCGTGACGGGATCAGGTTTGGTGAGCTGATCGATCCCGTTATTTTTCGCCGCCGGTTGAAACATGTGCTTAAGGCCCGAAACCTCGTTCTGACGAGAATATATGATGCCGATCCGATAGATTTTGACAGCGTTTATGAGCGATACAGCCGGTTGGGTGGAACGCTCGGACCGTTTGTGACAGATACGGTGGGCATGCTGCACGGATTTAGTCGTGAGGGACGCAGTTTGCTTCTGGAGGGCGCGCAGGGAAGCATGCTTGACATAAATTTCGGCACCTATCCTTATGTAACCAGCAGTAATGTTTGTGCAGGTGGCGCCACGGTGGGTACTGGACTTCCGCCTTCTTCGCTTGGCCAGGTGCTGGGGATAGCAAAGGCTTATTGTTCGAGGGTGGGGGGTGGTCCGTTTCCAACCGAACAGGACAACGAAACGGGCGAGCTTCTGCGCGAAAGAGGCAATGAATACGGTTCCACGACCGGCCGTCCGCGCAGATGCGGCTGGCTCGATGCGGTTGCGCTGCGCCATGCGGTGCAAATCAACGGGGCCGGAACGCTGGCGCTTATGCTGCTCGACGTGCTCAGCGGCCTTGGGGAAATAAAGGTCTGCACGCGCTACCGGCTGGAAGGACGGGAAATTGCAGACTTTCCGGGCGATACCGGAGTGCTCGAAAACGTTGAGCCGGTTTATGAAACATTCCGGGGATGGAGCGATGATCTCACCGGCGCTGAGCGCTTCGAACAGTTACCGGCGGCCGCTGTGGATTATATAAACGCGGTGGAAAAAATCACTGGTGTTCCGGTGAAAATGATTTCGGTCGGCCCGAAGCGGAAGCAGTTAATAGTGCGCGGCGGTTAAATCGATTTTTTGCCGGGAGATAAAATGGAGGCGCAAAAAAATTCTGAGAAAATACCGGCACACGTCGCCATTATTATGGATGGCAACGGCAGGTGGGCGAAATTAAGGCGCCTGCCCAGGGTGCAGGGGCATCTGGAAGGCGCAGAGAGTGCGCGGATTGTTGCCGACGCCTGTATTGACGAGGGCGTCGGGTTTCTTACCCTGTATGCTTTCAGCACGGAGAACTGGGCGCGTCCTCGCGAGGAAGTTGAATTTCTCATGGCGCAGATTACGAAATATCTTGCCGAAAATCGTGAAGAAATGAGGGAGAGGGGTATCCGTTTCCGCGCTGTAGGGCGCACAGAGCGTTTGCCGCATCAAGTGCGCAAGGAGATAGAAGTAACCGAAAACTGTACCGCACAGGCAGGCGAGCTGCACCTTCAGATGGCGCTAAACTACGGCGCCCGGTCGGAGATTGTGGATGCTTGCAAAAAGCTGTGCAGCGAGGCCTGTGAGGGACGGCTCGGAGTGCAGGAAATAGATGAAGCGGCTATAGGGCGGCGGCTATATACCGCGGGTATTCCCGACCCCGATCTGTTGATACGTGCGGGGGGCGAAATGCGCCTTAGCAACTTTATGCTCTGGCAACTGTCCTATTCCGAGATATATGTCACAGATACACTTTGGCCGGAATTCAGAGCGCCCCACCTGCGCCTGGCTTTGAGGGAATATGCACGCCGGGAAAGGCGTTTTGGAAGTGTTGAAGGAGAAGGTCAACAAATCAGCCGGGGTGAAGCATAAATATGAATATGTCATCCAGAGAAAAAAATCTCCTGCTGATTGTATTGGCGGCCATAGGGCTGCTTGTTGCATACCAGTTCTGGCTCAGGCCGATGATGGAAGACACGCATACGTTACGGCGAGTTGTGCCGGAAAAACGGGAGGAACTTTCACGTTTGAAACAACTTGCAGAAGAATACGAACGTATTTCGATCGAGATTGAGGAGCTGGGCGGTGAAGTTCCGGAGCCCGAAACCGGTTTCAGCCCGCTGGCATTTATAGAAAATGCGCTTGAACAGGCTGGAATCACACCGCAATCGCTGAGTCCGCGGGAGATACGCGGCGAGCGTGTTGTGCAGGTCACTATCGACGTGAGTATTGCACAGGCAAGCTGGACGCAGCTGCTGGATTTCTTCGCCCATCTCAATGCTTCTGAAACCCCACTGAGGCTCAGCAGTTTCGATATACGTCGCCGAAGGCGCGGCGCCGGGCTTGAGGCGGACGTGACGGTTACCGGGTTGCGCAGGGCCGACTAGCCTGCATTTCTCACAAAGCAACGACATAAATCAGGATAAAAGGCTCTTGTTCATCACGATAGTGATTTATTTGCACCTTTACAAATTTGCAGAGTGTATGTCCACTTTTACAAACGG
>PWZK01000028.1 GCA_003567495.1 Candidatus Brocadiaceae bacterium | reverse complement strand
CCGGAGCAGATACGTACTTATAACCCTCAGCGATATGAGTTCGAACAACTCGATGGTATTATTCATTTCGACCCGGAAGAAAACATTGTAGTCGGAGTAAAAGATGTGAAAAATGACGAGTTCTGGGTAAAGGGGCACATACCCGGCAGACCACTTTTCCCGGGCGTTCTTATGTGCGAATCGGCCGCGCAGCTTTGCAGTTATTACTTTAAAAGGGTGACTGAGACCGATAAATTCCTCGGCTTTGGCGGACTCGACGATGTGAAGTTCAGGGGACAGGTGCTGCCCGACACCCGTCTGGTCATTATAGCAAAGAACATCGAACTCGGACGCCGAAGAGCACTGTTCGAATGTCAGGGCATAATAGAAAACGAAAAAATAGTATTCCAGGGCGTTATAAACGGAATGCCGATGTAACAGCACGGCAGGCGCTTAATGTGGCCAATCTAACATTTTTTTGTCGCTTTTGGAATTTTTTATTTTCAGGTTGATATGGGTATGGGATTAAATTCAAAATTACAAATATCAAATAAATCACAAATCCGAAATTGCAAATTCAAAACATGCCGGATGCGGCGCAAATAACCGTAGGGGCAATCCCCCGTGATTGCCCTGGTTCGAATGGTCGTGATGTTGGGCAACCACAGGGGGTTGCCCCTACAGGAAATGCATTATTGTTGCCGGATGCCATTCAACGTATTGAAATCTGATATTGGATATGCGAAACTTACTTTTTGAAATAGGAATCGAAGAGTTGCCGTCGGGGTATATCCGCCCGGCACTGGCTCAGCTCAAATCGGGTCTGCGACGCTTGCTGGAAGAAAATCGCATCGGCGTTGATACCATAAGCACGGCCGGCACGCCCAGGAGGCTTACCGTCCATGCCTGCGGCGTATCTGAAAAGCAGGCCGCCCGCTCCAGAGAGGTTATCGGCCCGCCTGTTCACGTAGCCTACGACGAAGAAAACAACCCGACGGGCGCCGCCACCGGTTTTGCCAGGTCGCAGGGGATCAAGACAGAAAGTCTATCAGTAAAAGATACGCCGAAAGGTCAATACCTGGCGGCTGTCATTGAAGATGAAGGCAAACCTGCCGCCGAACTCCTGCCCTCTCTGCTTGCCGTGCTGACCGGTGAAATAAATTTTCCAAAAACCATGCGCTGGCCGTTTCCAAACGGAGAAGGTGACTGCGGTATTCAGACTTTTCAATTTGCGCGTCCCGTAAGGCGACTCCTCGCCCTATTTGGCCGGGAAGTCATACCCGTATCCGTGGCCGGGCTTGAAGCCGGACGCTTCACACGTGGACATCCGTTCCTCAGTCCCGGGGAAATCCGCATCGAGAACGCTTCCCTCCAAAACTATAGCGAGAAGCTGAAAGCGGCGTTTGTGGTTGTTGACTGCGAAGAAAGGCGCGAAATAATAGAACAGCAGATGCTCGCCATGGAATCGAAAAACGAGAAGGTGGATATGCAGGATGCTCTGCTGGAAGAAGTTGCGGGTATAGTTGAACACCCGTG
This sequence comes from Candidatus Brocadiaceae bacterium, assembly GCA_003567495.1. GTDB lineage: Bacteria > Planctomycetota > Brocadiia > SM23-32 > SM23-32 > PUMZ01. The sequence goes on along the minus strand of PWZK01000028.1, from coordinate 2,633 downwards.
CTGTTTGCAGGGCGGCTTCGACGAAGGTTTCCTGCAGATACCCGACTGCGTGCTGGTCGCAGCTATGACGCAGCATCAGCGCTATTTTCCCGTGCGCGACGCCCGCGGCCGGCTTTTGAACAGATTCATTGTAGTCACCAACAGAACAAAGCACCAGGCGGATACGGTCAGAGAGGGCAATGAACGGGTAATTGGCGCCCGACTTGCCGATGCACGCTTTTTCTGGGATGATGACCTCAAAATGCCACTTCAGGATCGAGTCGAAATGCTTGAAGATGTGGCTTACCTTGAAGGACTCGGCAACAACCTGCACCGCACGCACCGCATCGTGGAGCTGGCCCGCAAGACAGCTTCCGGGATAGGCATCGACGGAAAAGCGCTGGAGCACGTGCGTGATGCGGCATTTCTCTGCAAAGCCGACCTGATTACCGGACTGGTGGGTGAATTCCCGTCGCTTCAGGGAAAAGTCGGCAGTGAACTCGCCCTGGCCGGGGGACGGCCCAGGCCCGTTGCAATGGCGATCGGCGAACACTACCTGCCCGATTCGGCAAACGGGGCGCTGCCCGGCTCAAAAGTTGGCACGGCCGTTTCGCTGGCCGATAAAATAGACGGGATAATTTCCTGCTACGCAATCGGACACCGGCCCGGCGGAAGCCGCGACCCGTTTGCGATGCGCCGAAACGCTATAGGGATATTGAGAATGCTGGAAGAAAACAAATTGGATCTCAGGTTGTGCGACCTGCTGGGCTCGGCCGTAGATACTCTCAGAGAACAGGCCGGGAGTCTGGGAAACAGAGAGCTTGAACCGAACGTAGATGAAGCATTAAATTTTTTCCGCGAACGCCTGTATCACGAGGCACTTGAACGAAACTTCCGTCACGACATAATCAGGGCCGTTCTTGCGGTCGGATTCGACCACAACGCAACCGACGAGAGGCTAAACGGTAACGTAAATCTGTTTTGGAATCGGCTTGAGGCGCTTCACGCCTGTTCCGCACGCAAGTGGTGGCCGCTGCTTGTAGAAGTTGTAGACCGCACATACCGCATCCAGAAGGATTTAAATACGTTGCCCGAGATCGATAGCTCGAAGCTTGTCGAGGATGAAGAGAAAACTCTTCTGAAGCTGCTCGAAGCAAACTATGACGATATAAAAAGCCTTTTCCAGAAAAATGAGTTCCTTGCCGGGGCTGAAAAATACTGCCGGGCATTCGCCGGTCCTGTGCACCGGTTTTTTGAAGAGGTCTTCGTAAACGTTGAAGATGATGCCCTCCGACTGAATCGAAAAGCGCTTTGCGGACATATTTACCGCCTATTTGCAGGCTATATGGCGGATCTGCACATTATTGAATCGGCAAACGACGGTTCGGGGGGCCAATAGTCGCTTAACCCGCATATTTCATAAACCAACGGCAATCGCCGCAGTTGGTTTTTTACTTTTTTCAATGAAAGTCAAAAAACATGGCAAAAAGAAGCCGATTTTATATACCTGTATTTTTTTTAGTGGGAATCTTGTTTTTTTCCGTCATCCTCTTGCCACTACCGACCGAAGATACATACGGGGCCGGCACCGCTCCTGCCTCGACGGCGGAAGAACCATCGCGAGAGAAACCCGGGGAAGAGGGGTTTATTCATGCCACACAGGTCTTTTTCAGACATTATGGAAGCGATATAGCCAGGGCCACTCACCGGCACGTATATCTTGTATTTATATCCCTGATAACAGCCGTGATTATTGCCGTTCCGCTTGGTATCTACCTGACCCGCTGCCCGTGGCCGCGTCTGATATCAGTGGTAATGGGCGGTGTAGGCGCCATCCAGACCATTCCCGCCCTGGCATTGATAGCCTTTATAGTGCTTTTATTCGCCGTAATTCAGCCGATGGTGCGGCCTTTTTTCCATTTATCCACCATAGGCATCCAGCCGGCATTGCTGGCGCTTGTCCTGTATGCGCTGTTGCCGATACTGCGAAACACTTTTACGAGCCTGAACCAGGTTGACCCTGCGGTCAAAGAAGTGGCCACCGGGATGGGCATGCGCCCGTATCAGGTTCTTTTCAAGGTAGAGCTTCCGCTGGCGCTGCCCGTAATCATGGCCGGCATTCGAATAGCAACGGTCTGGACCATCGGCATCGCTACTCTGTGCGGGCTGATAGGAGCGGGCGGGCTGGGCAAGTTTATCTTCAGTGGTGTAGCCCGTTATCAAATGTCACTGCTTATAGCGGGAACTATTCCGGCGGCGCTCCTGGCGCTTGTTGCCGACTGGCTTCTGGGCCGCCTGGAGAACTGGCTGACCCCGGCGGGAATTAGCCCGGATTAATGGCTTTTTTACCGTTCGGCCATAAGTTGCATAATTCTGGTTATGCACATTTGACCGGTAGCTGCACTTTGCAATTCGCTGTAACTTGCTTTGAGTTTTTCAATCTTGTAAAGTTAAGTCCTCAGGTAAGTGTTCAGTGAACCACGTTGGTTTACTACATGGTTGCCTTTTGTAGCGCAGGCGTCCCGCCTGCATCGTAAGTTTCTCTTTCACCTGGTTGGTGAGTTTGTGGGGAAGGAACGATTCTATTTCGGTTTCAGCCGGGGCGGCGCCCCTTTTCTCGCATTCCTGGAAGCCATACCGGATGAGCCTCTGAT
>PWZK01000266.1 GCA_003567495.1 Candidatus Brocadiaceae bacterium | reverse complement strand
TGTCCATCCGGAAGTATACCATACCCAGTGGCCGTATAGGAGGTGAGCGCATGTGTAAAGCCAAGTGGACTCGACGGGTAAGCGTAGTCGCCGGGGCATACCTCTGTCTCTTTGCGACGGGTATTTTTTTATCTGCACCTGCAGCACTGGGCGGGACGCTGACGCTGGAAACTGTTCTCAGCCACGGCTTGCAACTTTTACAGCCGGACGGGACGCTCCATCTGGATGCCAAAATCGACGGACATGGAGCAGGCGACGAGATAGAATTTGTGGCATGGGTTCAATGCGAGTATGGAGAGCCTCAGGCGGACGTTCGGGTGTTTTTCTGGTTCGATGCCGAAAACGAGGACGAAACGGCGTTTTCAAGAACAACCGGAAGTGACGGCAGGGTTTCGGTTACCCATACCTACAAAAAGCCGGGAGAGTATAATGTTGTGATATTCGCCTGGTGGTATTTTCCCGCCTCTCGCTCGGTCAGCATCGTCGAATCCGGCATAAGCGAAATAAAATGGGGTCGGTCCGGAAGAACCCGCAGATATGGCGGCGAAGCATTTCTCCCGTTCGGAGCCGATCCGGTGTTCTGCGTGGAACCGGCTTCGCCCTATGCACCGCCGGAGCCATCCACGATAATGTGGACATTGAGGAATGAAAAAAACGGCAGTGATATTTGTTTGGGCAGCGGCTACGAGATATCTTTAGACAAAAGTATATACTCTGAACCGGGCAGGTATAAGATTAATGCGGCGGTGGTGGGGGTTGACGGCGAAAGATATTCAGAAAAAAGAAACTATGTTAATTTAATGGCGATCTACTACCGACGCGAGAGCCTCGACGAGGACTGGCGAAAGGGCGAGGACGCCGTCGTAATTACCGAAGCGAAAGGATATCCGGGGCTTTTTAGCGGAACGGAAATTGCGGTGCGCCATACCATGAGGGGCCTTGAAGAATATCCGGAACTGAAACTATCCAGGAACCTTGTAGAAGGTGTCGATTACAGGCGCCTCGAAAACAGGCAGGGGGAGCCGCCATGGGCCGGGCCCGATGGCATCGCGCGTTTCAAATTCATGAACAACGTCCATGAGAGCTTCAGTGTCTCGTGGATTCATCCTGATTGCTGGTTTACCGGGGTTAATTCCGACCATTTTTACCTTGCGGATATTAATATCGAGGCGTTTCCACGACAGCACGCCCAGACCTCGGATATGCCGGAAGGCCATGGAGAAATCAGTCGGGACAACGCAAGTACGACGGGTTATTACGAGGGACCGGAAGATGCCGAGCGGGCCGTTGCGCTGCTTCTATCACCGCACGTAAAAAAAGACGGCGGGCTCTTGCCCGTTTCTTTCAAAGTGAAGGCGGACCTTCACCGTCTGATCGACGCCGAGGACATAGAGTGGAGTCTGGTGACGAATCCGAACGGTAACGCAACTTTTGTCGAGAGAGAAGATGATTATGCGGTGGTTGAAATAGACACCTCCGGCGAAGACGGAGGCGCGGGTCTCTACAGAGTTGAGCTGGCCAGTAAAAACGCCGCGGCCACGGTTGAGGTGCATGTGGTGTCGGCAAAATTCGAGGACGGTGCAGGCCTCGGGGAGCCTGCATATCCGGAGTATATACTCTCGGCTCAATCACTGGCCTATCCGTTTATGGTCAGTTTCAACGGCCCGGAAGGGGCGGCTTTTGACCTTTCTCAGGCCGCGGTGCGATTTATGTCCGATCCGAGCCTTGACCGCAAGAAGTCCTTCGATCTGGTCGCCGGGAACGGGGCTGCTGAAAATATTGGTACATGCTTCGATAATCTCGGCGTGAAAAGTGGTTCGGACAGCTACCTTTATACCCTCAGCAGCGAAGCTTTTCGTGTAAGCAACGACGACATAACGATGGGCTGGGAGCTTCCGGCCTGGCAAAACGAAGCGCGCATTCTGCCATGGATCACGGCCAGGATGGTACTGCCGGACGGACATCGAACCACAAGCGAACGTCTTTCGGGCAGGCCGGTGCCGGTAAAGTGGACGCATCCGGACCTGCCGGTCGTCGAAATCGGCGGGGATCCCGGGCACCTCATGACGTTTAAAGCCCCGCAGGGTTATTTTATGCGGCCGGATGAGACCGACACGAGAAATGCCGTGCTCAAAAAAAGTGACGTGGCGGGATTTACCTACCCGAGAGACAGGGCCAGGGTTCGGGCCGATTTCTTCGAGTCCGATGAGCGTGTCGTTATCGAGGCCGCACTTCACAGCAAAAATTGGCGACAAAGAGGCGAAGAATGGCTTGCCACGCAGACGGCATCATACTATATCGCCACCGCCTTTTCATATCCGAAACGCAAAGGTATAGATGACGGATGGGCTAAAAACGGTGTTTGTGATCTCAGAACAACCACCGGTCTGTTGTATCCCGACATTACGCCGGGGTACGCGTGGTGGTATTCGTGGCGAGACATAGCCGCAAGCGACGAAACAATGGCCGCTGTTTGGACAATTCGACTCAGGACCGGCCTGGCCGCGGCCGGGCTGGGTGCGGCAACCGTGGCGACCGCCGGAAAGGTCTGGATCGCCGCTCCGGTGATAAAAGCCCTGAGGGTGGGCTCTATCAGCGCCGGCGGTCTGAACTTCCTTGCCGGACAGCTAATGGCGCGCCAGGCCGAGATCAATTTCAGCGGCCAGGGCAGCGGTGCAACTCTCAAACTCAAACAAAACGCCTATTTTGCCCCCTGGGGAGCTGACGAGAGCGAACGCGCACACGTAAATACAAAAGCATATACCGTAAGCATAGCCGAGGGCGTCGGCAGAGCAGACTCCAGTGGTGACGGCCCGTCTGGAAACGGCCTATTTTACAGCTTGAAAGGCAATAACCGCTCCATCGCCGTAGGCGACAGCATGGTCGCCGGGTGGCAGGGCACCGTAATGCTGCGTAACGTAAGTCTTGGTATTCTCCAATCCAATGAAGCGGAAACGATGCTTCGTGGCTCTTCACTCAGGCAGCAAGTGAAGTTTAACTGGAAAACTGAAGAATGACCGGTTGACGCGGGAAACGAAGAGGACCTGCGGACAATTTGCGCCCGGATACGCGCAAAAAACTTTGCAGCGCAAATTCCTCGTCTGATAAAGTGGTTGAAAACGCAGGCGCTTTTGATGTAAAGTAAGGTTGTATTGCGGGCCCGAGTGTCTTTTTTCATAAGTCCTCAGTGAACCACCCGCCTGCCGCGCTGCGCTGCGGCGCAGGCAGGCGTTTTTCCCGGGAATGCGGACGGGGACGCCCGCGTTCCCGGCAACGGCATGCGGGCGGTTTAAGTGCCCGTACAAGCAAAATGAGACGCCTGCCTGCTGCAGGCAGGTGGTTCACTGAATATACACACTGACGTTTCAACAGATCTTTTTGTAAATCCTTATCGTGGAGAGACATCGTCATATTTAAGTTGCTGCAAAAGCAAAAAGTTCCGGTGATATGCGTGATGATTCTTATGGCACTTGCCATCATCACGCTGGCGCTGTCGTGCCAGATCTACCGCCATCCCGCCCGCCGGTACCCGAAACCGCCCCTGGCCGAAGGTCCGCCGGTCTCCGTCCTGCTGTCTCAGGGCCTGTCCGAACTTGAGGTGAGCTCGCCGGATGGCGGCATATGGCGATCTGAAAGACCCGGAGAAGGCGAATTAAGCGTCGGGGCGGACGAGACAACCCGGGTGTCTGCCGCCGGTGGGCTGAGCATCGCCGGTAAATTTTTTGCTACCGATACGGCTTATTTCGAACCATATGATGATATCTTTGAGTTTGAGGGGCGCTATTACAGAGGAACGCTGAAGGTGCAGGCCGCTTCCGAAAATAAACTCAGAGCGTTCGAACTGGTTCACATGGAGGATTACATCCGGGGCGTTTTGCCGGCCGAAATCTATCCCGACTGGCCCATGGATGCCATTATTGCGCAGGCGATAGCCATTCGAACTTTCGCACTGAATTTGACCCGGGATCCGAATACCCGCCCGTGGCTCACCATGCTTGACCTGGCCTATGCGGGAGCGGATGCGGAAACGGAAAGAACCGATGAGGCGGTCAGACTTTCCGCGGGCCGGATAATGACCTGGGAGGGAAGACTGTTCCCCGCCTTCTTCCACAGCACGTGCGGTGGATATACCGCTTCGGCTCGCAGCGTATTCGGCGAACATGAC
>PWZK01000056.1 GCA_003567495.1 Candidatus Brocadiaceae bacterium | reverse complement strand
ATGAACCGCCACAATTTTATGGAAGATAAAGAACAGAGTAAAACCTGGAATCTGGCGCTAGTTGCCACGCCGATAGGCAACCTTGAGGATATTACGCTCAGGGCGCTTCGCATATTGAAAGAAGCCGATCTAATAGCGGCTGAAGATACGCGCCGCACGGCAAAACTTTGCAGTTATTACAACATCAAAACGCTACTGACTTCATACCACGCACATAACGAGCAAAAAAAGACAGCAATGCTGCTGGACCGTGCCGAAGCCGGCGAGCGTGTGGCGGTTGTAAGCGATTCCGGCACCCCCGCAATTTCAGACCCCGGATATCTGCTTGTCAATGAGGCCGTAAAACGCGGCATCGAACCGGAGATTATACCCGGTCCTTCCGCACTGGCCTTCTGTATGACCGCATGTGGCCTGCCGGTGGACCGGATGGAGTTTCATGGTTTTCCGCCACGAAAAGCGGGTAAAAGAAAAAGGTTCCTGCAATCGCTTAAAGACTGCGACAGCACCGTTTTTCTCTACGAGTCCGTGCATCGCATAGGGCAACTGCTTGAAGACATCCGGGAAATATGCGGTGATGACACGAAACTGGTGATAATACGCGAGGCCACAAAACTTCATGAAGAACGTCTCCGGGGCACCGCCGGGCAGCTTTGCGAGGAGCTTAAAGCTCGCATGTGGAAAGGAGAAATGGTCGTGGCAATCGATTTGAGGCAGTGATGTGAACAGCCTGCTTATTTCATGCGTTCCCGGCGGTGCAGATGTGGCAGAAAACAAACGCAATGGCTCTTTTCGAAAACGGACTCGAAAAGAATTAAATAAACCGTTTTTTGCGGGACCGAGTTGCTGACTGTAAAATCTGAGCCATTCTGAAAATGCTATTTGCAGTACCGAACTTCAAGCCCTTATGAGCCTGTTGCACAATTCGCGATTTTTGCTCGAAGCATACGACATATAGGACATATAAGACTTATAAGACCTATAGACTGCAACATAGAGTGGGTGTTGAAGGATTGTGCAACAGGCTCTTTTACTAACTCTTTTCTTTTGGTTTATGAAATATGCGGGATAGAGGTCCGACAGAGGAACATCACAACGAGCCTGCCACGGCGCCAGGCGGGCGAATCCGCGTGGAGGGCGTGCGCACCCATAACCTGCGGAACATAGACCTGGAACTGCCGCGGGACCGGCTTGTCGTCGTAACCGGGCTGAGCGGCAGCGGTAAATCTTCGCTCGCTTTCGATACCATATACGCCGAAGGGCAGAGACGCTATATCGAAAGCCTTTCCTCATATGCCAGGCAGTTTCTCGAACAGATGCCCCGACCCGACTGCGACCGCGTCAGCGGATTGCCGCCCGCCGTGGCTATAAAGCAGGACGCGCACGGATCGGGTCCGCAATCAACCGTTGCTACCGTAACCGAAATATACGATTACATGCGTCTTTTGTTTGCAAAAGCAGGCACTCCGCACTGTCATAAATGCGGGTCTGCGATTGAAAGCCAGACGCTGGAACAGATGGTGACCGCGCTCGCATCGCTGCCCGGCGGCACCCGCATTACACTGCTGGCGCCGGTGGTTCGGGGGAGGAAAGGACATTACAGAGACCTGTTTGAAAGATTAAAAAGAGAAGGCTTTGTGAAGGCGCGTATCGACGGTGAAATCTGTGATCTCGACACTGTAGAACATGTAGAGAGGTATAAAACACATGACATAGACGTTGTGGTGGACAGGGTTGTAGCCGCCCCCGACTCCTCGCAGGTACCCACACGTTTTTTCGACAGCATTCGTGTTGCTCTGGATGCAGGTAACGGCGTTTGCGTCGCCCTGCTCGAAGACGGCTCAGAGAAGATTTTCAACCGGCGGTTTGCCTGCCCGGCCTGCAAAACGGGCATAGAAGAACCCACCCCGCAAATGTTCTCGTTTAACAGCCCTTACGGCAGATGCCCGGCCTGCAAGGGGCGCGGTACGGTTGACGGCTTCGACGAGGAGCTTCTCGTGCCGGAGATGGAAAAAAGTATAGAACAGGGTGCTGTAGAACCTTTCCAAAACTGGAAAGGCCCGGCCGGCCGGCGCCTGCGCTCGAACCTCATGGAACTCGCCCGGAGCGTCGGTGCAGATACGTCGAAGCCATTCGGAAAGCTGAGTCCAAAAATCCGAGGCGCCCTGCTGTGGGGGGCCGGGCCGGGTAAAAACGAGAAAAAACACAGAGAAAAAGCCGTCGTCCCGTCCCTGAAACGTCTCATGGACTCTACCGATTCGGTGCGAACACATAATAGAATTGCCAGGTATTTAAGTCCCGTCAAATGCAGCGATTGTAATGGGGCCAGGCTTCGCCCTGAAGCGCTGTCGGTGACCGTCGGGGAGAAGAATATCTATGAATCGGTAAGACTTCCGGTGAGCGAGGCGGCAGATTTTTTCGACGGTCTTCATTTTGAAGGGGCGCAAGCGGCGATAGCCGCGCCCGTTTTGAAGGAACTGAGGGCGAGGCTCGATTTTCTTCTAAAAGTCGGGCTGCACTACCTGGGCTGCGATCGACCCGTCGGCACTTTAAGCACCGGCGAATCCCAGCGCACCAGGCTCGCCACCCGGATAGGCAGCTCTCTGACCGGAGTATGTTACGTGCTGGATGAGCCGTCGATAGGCTTGCACCACCGCGACCATACCCGCCTGCTGGATGCGCTGGAGCGTCTGCGAGACGACGGCAATTCCGTTCTGGTAATCGAACATGACGCCGATACCATCATGTGCGCCGACTGGGTGCTTGATCTGGGCCCGGGCGGCGGCACGAACGGCGGGCAGGTAATGTTTAACGGCCCTCTGGAGAATCTGCTGAAAGACAAAAAATCACTTACGGCCCGGTATCTCTCCGGGGAATGCGAAATTTCCGTGCCGAAAAGACGCAGAAAGCCCAAGAAAGGAAAATATATCCGCGTCAGAGGTGCGGCGGAAAATAATCTGAAAAACCTGAATGTCGGCTTTCCGCTGGGCCTGATGATATGTGTGACCGGAGTGAGCGGGAGCGGCAAAAGTACGCTTGTCAACGATATCCTGCTCCGTGCTCTGGCTGGGGCGATAAATAACAGCAGGGACAAACCGGGACGGCATCGCTGCATAGAGGGTATTGAAAACATCGATAAGGTGCTCAGAATAGATCAGCAGCCGATCGGAAAGACCTCGCGTTCAACGCCGGTGACCTATACAAAAATTTTCGGGCATATCAGACGTGTGTTCGCCGCGACAAAACAGGCGAAGGTGCGCGGATACAATATGGGGCGATTCTCGTTCAACAACCGGCCGGGCAGGTGCCCCGAGTGCGATGGCGCCGGCGAACAAAAAGTGGAAATGAACCTTTTGCCCGATATAAAGGTGCTCTGCAAGTCATGCAATGGCCGGCGCTATAATGAAGAGACGCTGCAAGTTACGGTAAACAAACGCGATATTTCCGAAGTGCTCGACATGACAGTGGATGAGGCAGCTGTTTTCTTTAAAAACCACCCGCCTATTGAACGACGCCTCAGGGTCATGCGGGATGTCGGGCTTAACTACCTGAAACTGGGGCAACCAGCCAATACACTGAGCGGGGGCGAGGCGCAGAGAGTCAAACTTGCCACCGAATTGGGCAAAGTATCCACCGGCAATACGCTCTATGCGCTGGATGAACCAACCACCGGCCTGCATTTCGACGATATAAAAAAGCTGCTCAAGACCCTCCACGGCCTGGCCGACCTGGGCAACACCGTTCTGATAATCGAACACAACCTTGATGTTATAAAAAATGCCGACTACGTTATAGATCTGGGGTCGGAGGGCGGCGACGGCGGCGGTCGTATAGTCGCCGAAGGGACGCCCGAAGAACTGATTGAATGTGGGAAATCTTATACCGGCGCAGCTTTGCGGAAACAATTTACTTGACCGCTGTTCGGCTTTTCGTATATACTCGGCAAGCCGCTCGGTTGGGAGCGCCTTGAAACGCAAAAAAAGCAGGCTGGCGACTGCGCATGGACTCATTCAGTCCATCGTGTCCATCTTAAGTCCTCAGTGAACCCCGTCTTGCTATCGATTATGCGGCATAGGCTTTTGAAAAAACCGGGAAAGCACAAAGAACGATCCCGATCCCGATAGCGATATCGATACCGATTTATCGTGAGCCAACGGGTTCGTTAGATATTGGCGATCTT
>PWZK01000096.1 GCA_003567495.1 Candidatus Brocadiaceae bacterium | reverse complement strand
TCCATTTCTCCGTAGTTTTCACTCCAGAGACGCACTTTTTTGCCGCGCGCCGGCCTGAAAAAAATATGCATCCCCCGGTCGATGGCCACCGGCATAACGAACCCCCCGTTATAATCGGTATGCTCACCGATGAGATTCACCCGCCCGGGGGCGCTTGCATGCACAAGCCCCTTACAATCGCCGAAAACCGCCCTGTATTTTTCCGCCGGATTTTTCATTTCGCTCGGTTTTGCTCCGGCACTATATTGACGATTTTATTTGGCACTATCACCACTTTCCGGATGCCGCCTTGACTGATATGTTTCTGCACCGCTTCGCTGCTCAACGCCGCACTGCGAACGGTCTCCTCGGCGGCGTCCCGTTCCACGGTAATATGCCCGCGCACCTTTCCGTCGATCTGCACGGGCATCTCGACCGTCTCTTCCATTGCAGCTTCCTCATCGTATTCGGGCCAACCGTGCGCAAAGATTGACGGGGAATTTCCGAGCCTGACCCACAGTTCTTCGCATATATGGGGTACAAAAGGCGCAAGCAGACGAAGCATATTCCCTATACAGCAGCGGAACATGTTGAACGTCGCCGATGCTTTCAACTCCGCCTCCGGTTGCAAAAGCGGCTCCGGCAGACTCAGCGCCCCCAGTTCGTTGAAAAGCTCCATAACAGACGCGATGGCGGTATTGAAATGCCAGCTTTCTTCAATATCTTCGGTTACTTTTCTGATAACCTGGTGCATCCTGCGATAAACCCTCAGCGCTTCGGCATCGAGGTTCTGTGGGTTTACAGCACCGGCCGGGACGCGCTCGTAGTGTTTTTCATAGGATACTACCATACTCCACAGCCGGTTCAGAAAACGATGGTATCCTATAAGGCCGCCCTCCTGCCATTCCGCATCCTTCTCCGGAGGTCCGATAGCAAGCGTGTACATGCGCAGAGTATCGGCCCCATACTGTTCTATCACTTCGTCGAACCCCACCACGTTGCCTTTGGATTTGCTCATTTTTTCGAGCTTCGGGGTCACATCGACACCTTCTTTTATTCTGGTATGCGGGCCCGATTCGGTGTGACACCGACAGGGTTCATTTACTGCGGAGTCGTCGGTAACGAACCTGAAACAATAGTTGCACAGGTAGCTGTTTTTCAGGATCATGCCCTGCGTGAAAAGCGCTTTGAACGGCTCTGCGAATCCGAGAAAACCCTCGTCGTGCAGTACCTTGACAATGAAACGGGAATAGAGCAGGTGAAGAACAGCATGCTCGATGCCGCCTATATACTGATCCACGGGAAGCCAGTAATCGACCAGCTCGCGGCGGAAAGGCACGTCCCGCGCCGAGGGGTCGGCAAATCGCAGGAAATACCAGCACGAACACAGCCACTGGGCTATGGTATCGGTCTCCCTGCGCGCATCTGCGCCACACTCGGGGCATGTGGTGTTTACAAATTCTTCGACGCCCGCCAGCGGACTCTCTCCACTCGGGGAAAAATCCACGTCTGCGGGCAGTTCGACGGGCAGGGAATCTTCAGGCACGGGGACCACGCCGCAGTCGGGACAGTATACGATCGGTATGGGCGCGCCCCAGTAGCGCTGCCTGCTCACGAGCCAGTCCCTGAGCCTGTAGCTAACGTCCGATTCCCCCCATGTGTTTTCTTCCAGGTATTCAGTGACTTTGTGGACACCCTCGACGCTCGGTGTGCCGCTGAAAGGGCCGCTTTCGCACATAGTGCCGTGTCCTTCAAAAGCTCTTTCAATGGGCTCGGAGGACAGTTTTTCGTCCTTCGGCTGAATAACCACCTTAACGGGAAGGCCGTAATTTTCGGCAAATTCAAAATCTCTCTGATCATGCGCGGGCACCGCCATAACCGCACCGGTTCCGTATTCCATCACCACGTAATTGGCCACCCAGAGCGGCACTTTTTCGCCGTTTACCGGGTTAATGACATAATGGCCGGTAAAGACGCCTCTTTTATCGACTTCGTCGCTGGTGCGGGACAGAATATCCTGCCGGCCAGTTTCAGCTATAAAGTCCAGAACCGATTCTTCTTCTTCCCCGCCTCTGACGATGCCCGGCAGGTCAGGATGCTCGGGCGCCATGCACATGTAGGTAACACCCCACAGCGTATCGGGCCGCGTGGTAAAACAGGATATAGTTTTATCTTCTTCGCCGGCAAGACTGAAATTTATCAGCGCTCCTTCACTGCGCCCTATCCACTCCTGCTGCATTTTTTTCACCCGCCCGGGCCAATGATCCAGGGTTTCTATATCCTTAAGCAACCTCTCGGCATAGTCAGTAATGCGGAAAAACCATTGAGGGAGGTCTTTCTCGACCACCGGCGTATCGCAGCGTTCGCAGAGATTATCCTTCACTTCTTCGTTGGCGAGCCCGGTCTGGCAATCGGGGCACCAGTTTACAGGTGAATCCGTGCGGTATGCCAGCCCGGCCCTGTAAAGCTTCAGAAAAATCCACTGCGTCCATTTGTAATATTCGGGCCTGCTGGTGTTAATCTCCCTGTTCCAGTCGTATTCCACACCCAGCGACATTATCTGACGCTTCATGGTTTTTATATTGCGAGCAACCGACTTGGCCGGATGCACACCATTTTTTATGGCGGCGTTTTCGGCGGGCAGGCCGAAGGCGTCCCAGCCCATGGGAGACATTACATTATAGCCTTTCATAAGCTTATATCGTGCGACCACATCGCCCATGATATAATTGCGCCCGTGCCCCACGTGTAATTTTCCGGAAGGATACGGGAACATGACAAGACAGTAAAACTTCTGTTTTTCATCTTCAAGATCTTTTGCGGCGAAAAGGCCTTCTTCCCTCCAGTACCGCCGCCAGTAACTTTCCAGTTTATGAGCCTCATAAGGTGTCGTGTCGGGCATGTTATTTTACTCCGGTATCGGATAAACGGATGAACGTGAACGTAAAGTGATTGTATATATTCAGCAAACTACCCTTCAAACCGGTCCGCAGGTGCGAAAAATCTTTCGCCCAAACGTTAAAACGTCCCCTGAGCGCCTGAAAAAGGCGAAAGATGTTTCGCCCCTGCGAATATATGCGCAAACATCCGGGGTTCACTGAAAATTTACAAGTGATTATTACCGATTTTTGCCAATTTTGCAATTGAAAGGGCAAAACCGGGGGATTTATACTACGCGAACCCGCACATTTTATAAACCAACGACAGAAGTACCCGTCATTTAATTGAAATCCGGCAGGTTTCCTGCTATAGTTATAGCATGAAAAAGCAGCGGGATACCATAATCGTAATGGATGTCGGCAACAGCACTGTGCGAATTGGATTGATAACGGGCGGCAAAATAGGTTACAATGTTACGCTTTCGCGTCGGCCCGAGCGCGATTTCCCCCGGCGCCTGGCAATGCAGGCAGCCTGTTTCAGAGAAATAGCGGGGGCCGGGGAGGTTCTCATAAGCTCGGTGTGCCCGGAAGTAAACGACGTGGTGGCTGATTTCGCCGGATCGCTTACAACGGCAGCCGGGGCCGTCTTTCTGGCGCAATCGGACATACCGATGCCTGTGCACGGTGATGTCAAACATCCAGAAAAAATCGGTATTGACAGGCTTCTGTGCAGCTTTGCGGCATCGACATTATATGGCCGGCCATGTGTCGTGGTAGGCGCCGGGACGGCAATAACTGTGGATCTGGTGAACGCCTCGGGCGAGTTTGAGGGTGGCGCAATCGGCCCGGGTTTTAAGCTTTCTTCGCGCGCTTTGAGTGATCAGACAAGCTGCGTGCCCGAGATAACTTTCAAATCGCCGCAAAGCGCCTGCGGACGCGACACCGCCGGGGCCGTGCGAAGCGGGGTCTACCATTTCTGCAGAGAAGGCACGGCGGCGCTGATTCGGAAACTGAGCGTATTGTGCGGGGATACGGACGCTAAAGTAGTTGTAACGGGTGGCGATGCCGCGCTTATCACGGAGCCGCCGCTTTCGGTTCAAGAGTGTGTTGTGGATCGCGAGCTGCTACTTAAGGGTGCATGGCTCGTGCGCCGCGGCAGGACAGAATAAATGCAGGTTAGCACTGATTACTTGTAAGTGTTCAGTAAACCACGTTGGTTTACTACATTGTTGCCTTTTGTAGCGCAGGCGTCCCGCCTGCATCGTACGGGAGGCCGGGGCGCTGCACAAAAACGAATGCAGGCGAGGACGCCTGCGCTACTTTTAAC
>PWZK01000206.1 GCA_003567495.1 Candidatus Brocadiaceae bacterium | reverse complement strand
GAAAAGCGTTTGCTTTTCCCGCCGTTTCAAGTCTTTTGTAGCCCCCCCCTTCGTCAAGGGGTGCTACCCGCCTACCGGAGTTTGCTCCTTTTCTTCTTCCTCTTCCGCCATTTCCTCACCTGTTTCTGCGCCTTCTTCAAATCCCGTCTCTTTTGATTCCGGTTCGGCCTCCGTCCCGCCGGGAACGCCACCAGATTGCTGTTCCTCGGGCGGTTTGCGCCTGGACACCAACACCAGCACTGCGATCAAAACCACAACAGCAATAATTATGTAGATTGCTGCTCCCATAAGAGCCTCCTTTTCTCTGGGCGGCTTTCTCTATCCAATGCTACGTCCGGCATAGCCACCGCATGCCGGCAAGCATCTTTGCACCGAAGGTATTATAACCCTAACCAACCTGTAAATGCAAGCCCGTCCGGAGGAACTGGCGCTGTAAGCTTTTTTAAAAAAAATGCGCAGGCGTTTGAGTGGTTCATCCGCCGAGTTGGTTGCGGGCTTTGGCCAGCGACCCTGCGAACGGAGGACTGCTTTTTTCAAGGTCCGCGGCCTTTGTTATGGAGTGCTTTATTGTGCTGTGAGAACGTCCGCCAAGATGCCTGCCTATATCGGAAATGGTCAGATCGGTGAATTCACCGGCCAGAAGAGCGACCATATGCCTGGCTCTGCATATGTTTCCTGAACGCGATTTCCCTTTAAGGCTCTCGGCCGTTGTTTGGGTAATGTCGCCAATTACCCTGCATATTTCGTCTATGGTGATCACCTTCGGTGCAGTTCTTCCGGAAGCAAAAAGAGCCTCGGAAGCGATTCCCATGTCGATTTCCGATCGTCCGTGCAGCGCGGCATGTGTGGAAATAGTCGCCACCGAAGCGTTGAGTTCTCTCATGCTTACCGGGAAAGCCTCTGCCAGGTAGAGACACACCTCGGGAGCAAGACGCGCCGAATGCAACGTTGCAAGCTGTCTGGTTATTTCAATCCTTTCATTTTTTGGCGGCATCCTCAACTCGGTCCAGAATGCGCCCTTTAAAAAACTATGTGTTTCCGGCTTCAGTTCCCTTAGTTCGTTTGGATGCTGCGAACAGCTTAAAACCACCCTGGCTCCGCGAGCCTGGAGAGTTTTAGCAGTAAACAAAAGCTCATCCTGCGCTGCCGGCTTGCCCTGAAGAAACTGTATTCCGTCCATAAGAAACATATTACAGCTGCGATAATGCTGGCGGAATTTGCGTGTGTTTCGTTTCTGAACCGAATAATAATATTCGTTGCACCAGGCCTCTGCCATCACATAAACGGTTTTTTTTGCAATCCCCGAATTTTTTGCTCCGTGAGCTATCGATTCCAGAAGGGCCGTCTTTCCAAGGCCGGGCCGGCCAAAGACCAGCAGCTGGTCGAACCTGGGCATCTCTTTACAACCTATCTCCTGAGCGGCAAGAAAAGGCAGGCGGTTGCATTCGGTCATAATCAAGCGCTCGAATCGATGATGTGATCGAAACTCTTGTTTTTCGGAGTTGTTATCGTTACGAACGGGGGATGGAAACGTAACATCATCTTTTGTTTCTGCAATTTCCTCCCCGTTTTCCTGCGCATTATGCCTTTTTATCCCGCGCCGAAGTAGTTTAGGGTCTATGTCGAAACGAACCTCGTATTCTTCTCCAGTCAGGTCCCTGACAATATTATGTACCTGCGTTTTGTATTTCTGTTCAAGGTATTGTTTGATTATTACGTTTGGAACGCCAATGGTGAGGACCGAGTTGTCCAGCTTCATCAGTTCCGTGTTTTTAAACCATATCCCGAACCTTTCTACACCCAGGCTTTGTCTGAGTGAAGTTTGTATGCGCTCCCAGGTTTTTTTTCGTTCGCGGGAACAGCTTCCGACTTTCTCCCCCTCCGAAGTCGGCGTTTTTTGAATTTTGGATAATTTATTAAGCTCGGCCTGAGACAAGAGAACTCTCCTTCGTGGTCGGAAAAAATCGGGAATTTCCACGACGACTGAAATGATACTGGAGGAATTGTAGCCCTTTTTCAGAAGCTTTTCAATTGCTGCCACCCGATGCAGGCGGGGAAAAAAAACGGCGGGTTTGCTAACATTTAATTCGTCCAATACTTTTAGCAGAAAAATATTTTTTTGGTTTCGATATTACCCACAGATAATTTTTTTGACCTGTGACAAAAGACTAAAACCCTTTTCCAGTCTAAAGCCACAAGTGTTTTTAAGACAAGTTGTTAATATCGTTGCCATGTTGGTGGAACTTGGTTTTTCAGCTCATATACAATCAGATCACTTGCATCTTACGCGGAATCCTTTATACTAATGAACGTGTAAGCTCAAGGTAAGTATCATGTAAGTCCTCAGTGGACTCCCTGCCTGCAGCAGGCAGGCGTTTGTGTTTGGAGCTATACAGCAATAATCGAAATGTTAAATAGCGCTTCCAGGGCGACTCGGATTTTACAGTGTGTACCTGAGTTCCGCAAACGGCGGTTTACCCTGGTGGAACTGCTCGTAGTCATTGGGATCATCGCCCTGCTGTGTGCGTTTTTGCTCTCTGCTGTATCGAAGGTGCGATCCAGTGCCCGTGCGGCGAGGTGCATCGGGAACCTGAGGCAGATCGGGATTATTCATATTCTTTATTCGGACGCAAACCATGGTCGTGTGCTGCCGGATATTGATTTAACATATGGAAGCTGGTTAAATTATATACATGTTGATATGCAGCTCGCAGAAGATGTCCTGCAATGCCCCGGTTCAGCGGTGCGTTTCTCGCCCCTGAGCCCGCATTCCGCCGCCGGCGGCAGCGGTAAGTATGCAGCTTTGAATATCAAGGCGAGCTATATCATGAACTCAATAAATGACGACTACGGGGACGGTACATGGCATGTCCGCGGCTGGCAGGGCGGGGTGCATATTTCGAGAGTCTCGGCTCCCGACAACACGATATTCATAGCTGAGATCCCGGAGTCCTTTGCACGGTTAAGTGCAAAGAACAGGACCAATGCGGCATGCGGGAGTTATGCGGCGGATAAAGGAATAATACACGGCGGCATTAAGTATATGGGGCACCCGGAGGGCTGGGAATACGAAAACGGAAAATGGGACGACAGCGGGGCCGGCGAGTGGGGGGAATGGACGGGGAGCGATACCGATCTTGGCGCTCCGATAACCGGTAACGCATACGCAGGAAAGCGCCAGGTCGGCGATCATCATGGCGGCGGATTCAACGCCCTGATGGGAGGCGGGGGCGTGAGACATATACTCGAGAGCGAGCCCGGCCAATGGATCGCCTACGAATGGAACACGGACTGACTTCGTATAAATGAAAACACGCAGAGCATTAAAAATAGAATACGACGGCTCGGATTTCCACGGGTGGCAGCTTCAGCCTGCCGTCAGAACCGTGCAAGGGGCGCTGGAACGGGCCGTCGGGCTGGCTTCCGGTGAAAGGGGCAGAGTGGTTTTGCACGGCGCCGGCCGCACCGATGCGGGCGTTCATGCGCGGGCTCAGGTGGCGCATTTTGATTCGACCGTCGCTCACGATCCCGAAACCTTTATGCGGGCTATCAATTACTGGCTGCCCGAAGACGTAAGCGTTACCGCACTAAACGAGGTTTCCGGCGACTTCCATGCCAGATTTTCAGTAGAAAAAAAGACTTATTGCTACTCAATAATAAGGAGCATCTCAAGGCGGCCTCTGAGCGAACGCTACTGCCTGCGCTGGAGGAAAAAACCCGAAGTCGGTCTTTTAAACGCTTGTGCGAATATTATAGTTGGATATCACGATTTTTCCGCTTTTACAAGCTCCGGAGGGGATGCTGCGGGTACAGAAAAAAACATATTCCGCAGCGAATGGGTGGAACATGGCGAACTACTCCGATATTTTGTCGTGGGAGACGGTTTTACATACAACATGGTGCGCTCGCTGGTTGGCACGATGCTGGAAGCGGCCGAAGGGAATATCTCTGTACAGGGTTTTGCCGAGATCATGGAGACCGGGGACCGAGCACTTGCCGGACCAACCGCGCCGGCCAGGGGGCTTATGCTTGTGGATGTAAAATATCCCGATCTAATAGACCCTTTCCCGGGGCGAACAAACGCCGAGGGGCCTTACGCCTATTTAGGCGCTTTATGTCGCAACATCGACAATAAAACTTTTTCAAACGACGCGAAAAAGTTTTAATATTACGACAACGACAGAGAGTCGCGTAGCAGACTTTGCCGTCAGGCCCGAAGGGCCGTCTGATTAATAGCCCGGGGTGGAAGCGCCCTGTCGTTAGGCGCTGTAACCCCGGGAAACTCGTGCAGACAGCAGAACAGAGCCCCGGCAGGGGCGATTCAAGGTGTTGGCGAACACAGGGCGAGCCCTTTTTTTGAGTCGCCCCGTCGGGGCTCTTTTGCAGAGTGGCACCGTTTTCCCCGGGTTCCCTTCGGTCACCCGGGGCTACGGGTGAGTCGGCCCTTCGGGCCTGTGATTGTGGTGCTGATTTTTCTATTTACCGCGCCAAAAGGCGCCCCATTTTCAGAGCGAAGTCTCTTTTTGAATCAATACTATAACATTTGACAATATCTCGGAAGGAGGTCCGGATGGCCAAGCCTACAACACCATATCAACGTGGAATTATCAAGCGATATTACGATAACAAGGAACACCTTATGGTGCAGAAGCTGTCGGAAACCGTGTCCGAGCTTTATATGTGTGAAGACCCCGGAAAGACGGACCGTCTGTGGAAAAGTGCCCACACAGCGCTGAAAAATCTCAAGGTGCCCGAAAAAAAGGTGGAAAGATGCGTGAGCGAGCGCGATACGGGCCTGCTCGCTAAAATCGTCAGCGACCTGTTCTGATTATGGACTCAGGCTTCTGGAATTTCATCGCCGTGGCGCCTGGTTTCACCGAACAGTGTTTTCGTGCCGCCTGGAGACGGCGCTTCGAAGCCGAGCAGCAGGGCTTCAAATTCACCTATCGAAGGCATTTCAGAGCAGTCGAGGGGCTGCGCGCCACGTCTGAGGAGTTTTTTCATTCCGCCGTTATGTGCATGGTCTGTCCTGTTAGAGGCCACAAACAGAGGTTTGCGCATCTTCAGCGCCATGTTCGAGCTATGCCAGGTGCCGCCCCGGTCTCTCGGCTCAAATGCCACAACCGCCTCGCTGAGAGCTGTTATCATTTTATTGCGAATAAGCGCATGACGCGTTTCCCATCCCGAGTCGGGCGGAAACTGAGAAACCAGGCACCAGTTACCTTCATCAAGTTTTTCACGCAGAGCGCGATGCCACTTAAATCGGAAAATCCCTTCCGGCGGCATAATAACCGTCTTTCCCGAGGTCATTGCGCCGGCATGACCGCAGGAATCTATCCCGGCTGCAGCGCCGCTGACTACCGTCCACCCATGCGCTGCCAGGCGCTTTGAAAACAGGCGAGCTGCCTCAGCGGCCGGCCCGGAAGGGCGTCGGGATCCCACTACGCCTATGCATGCAGTGCGAAGCAACTCGCAGGCGCCGGCAACAAACAGCAGAGGCGGCGCATCCCGGCCGAGATGTTTTTTGAGAGAGGGCGGGTAACTGTCGCTGTCGTCAAAAATTACGCAGACTCCCCGACTCTCCAGAGTGTTTTGAATATCTTCCCCTCGCTCCAGCGGAGAGCTTACGCCGGCAAGCTGCTTTGCCGCACGCGTCCCGATTTCAAGTTCGTTTCTGAATTCAGAAACGGAAAACCTGCAGATATCGGAAATATCTATCTCCCGATTCAAGTTCGCAGACATAATTTTTTTCAAGGTTACCGGCCCGACCTCACTGAGGCAGGAAGCAGCTATTAAATAGTGCTTTTCACTTGTGCTATATTGCATCTGAGGCTCTCTTCAACTGTGGTTCTTCTTCTTTCAACTACGATACGCCTGCAGCCCACCTGCCTGCCGCCAAACAGGCTGCAGGCAGGGGGTTCACTGAGGGCTTACTCTCAATCGCATCCGGCTTACAAAATTGAAGACGCGGTTGCCAGCGCGCGGTAGCCGCCCCCTGCGCCTTTCGGTTGTTTCGACCTTTCTTCCAGTTCGCTAATGCATGCAGCCCCGCCTTCGATGTATTCATCGATTCGTCTTTGAAGTTCGCGGTGACGCTCGGCCTGGCCGGCGAGGCGTATCTGTATAACCTCAAGGCCGTGAGGCTTGTTGCGTCGGAGCCACTGGCGACGGAAGGTTTTGCCGAGATTTTCGATTTCCGCGACCACCTCGTCCGCCTCATCCCGCACTTCTGCCAATCGCTTCTTATCCCCGGCATCGTAGGCTTCGACAAGCTTCAGGCGAAGAGCGATTTTTAGCTTAAGCGTAAGGGCCAGCTGCCTGGCGTGCCCCATATCCGCAGTCCCGTACTCAGCCGCGTCCCGTGCCGTGCACTGCGCCAGATCGGACAGGCTTTCCATAGCTTTTTCCAGTTTGCCGGTCTCTTCTTTCGCCATTATTTCGTTGAAAAAAATGCCCAGCAACGGATCGTCCCAAAGCAGAGGCGCGCCCGGTGTGTCCACATTAAGGGCCCTGTCCGGCAGTAACGTTTCGCGGTAGCCGGCGCCGCAGATAGCATTAAAACGTTTTTCCAGCGTTTCGTCGTCCGGTTCGCCACCGCCGAAGCCGTATTCCGCCGTATAACAGAGTCCGGCCAGAGCTGAGTCAAATTCACAGAAAGCACCATCGTCGCCCCACATAGTAAAGAAAACCTCGGCAACACCCTCCTGCATGCATGCATCCAGGCAGGGCGGGGCGCACCTGCGGGTTTGTTCGTGCTGATACCAGAGTTTTCTCCACGTCCACACGCCCGAGGCTACGGCCGGCTCGAAACCCAGTGCACGGTGGCGCCGGATCCATTCGCGGTAAAAATCAGCTTCTTCATGATAATAATCCCAGTAAACAAGCTGTGCCTCGGCCGGTATCTTCGTGGCAACATCCGCAGGGATTTTGCTGTCACGGTCGTAGTAGTCCCCGGTTTTGCTCCCCATACGAAAGTACATATCCGACCAGATCATCGGTTCAATGCCGCGGTCTTTACAAATTTTAACTACACGGCTAAGGTGTTTGTTAAATATGTCAAATCCGCGCTCGTGGCCGTTCTTATCCATATAACGGCCTCTCCCCAGGTCGTGGGTCTCATCCATGCCAAGGTGAAGCCTCCGGCTGGTAAAGCATTTTGCAAAACGCTCTATCATTTTTGTGATAAGGTCGTAACTCGCTTCCTCGCCTGCCATCAACACGCTACCGGTATCTTTGATTTTTCCGTAAGCTGGCCATTTCAATATTTGATTCAGGTGGCCGAGGGTCTGAATACAGCCCCTCATCTCGATACCGAGCGAAGCGGCGTAGCGATCGATCTCTTTCAGCTCGTCTGCGGTATATCTCCCGCGCAGGTAACCGAAGTATTCCTCTCCCGGCAGCTCATAGGTGTCCTCGGTGTATAACATTACCATGTCGTACCCGAACA
Organism: Candidatus Brocadiaceae bacterium; assembly: GCA_003567495.1. Lineage (GTDB taxonomy): Bacteria > Planctomycetota > Brocadiia > SM23-32 > SM23-32 > PUMZ01. The sequence continues at coordinate 9,970 of PWZK01000206.1, read as the reverse complement.
GCGCCAGACGACGCAGCCATTTTTTCAGGTGCTCCACCTTCATTACCGCGTTGCGCGAACAATCCAGCATAATACCGAAAGAAATAAAGGGACAGCGCTCGACTGTTTCCGCCCCGTCTTCTGGCAAACCCGCCATCAGTGCGCCTAAAGCTCGCAGGGCCTGATTGGCCCGTCCATAGCAAATCAAGGCGTCGTCGCCGTTGCGGGTCACTTTCAGGGTGTCGGGCGATTCAGACCTGTCGAAACAGACGGCGATCTCGCCGCCGGAATCTTCGCCGACCGGATATTCCTGTGCCAGCGTGGTCAGAAGCGGGTGCAGCTCTTCGGGTGTATCATTTTTTTTCCAACTGATCGACAACGCCATATTATCCTCCTCTTTCTAGAACTGCCGGGCTATATTACTATTCAGTTATTTGAATTTCTTTCTGTATGCCTCGACTTCCAGCATCGGCGGCCGCTCAGTCACCGGTATATCATGCTCTACCTGCCGGTGCTCTGTTCCCTGGCTCTGGAATTGCCGCAGAACGGCACCTGTTTCCGGAAGCTCGGCGATCATATCGTGCTTTTTCAGTCGTTTGAGAAACGTCTGCAGTATTCCAAATGCCATTTTCCCCAGGTCGCGCGTTGCCTGGTTTCTGTGCACTCTCTGGTCCAGATCTACCTGTGCGAAAGCTTCGAGGCCGAAAAGCTGCAGCACATCTATCAAATGAGAGGTCTCGACGCCGTAGCCGACCGGAAACGATATCTGTTCTAGCACCTCGCGCCTGACTGCGTATTCACCCGAAAGGGGCTGAAGAAAGGCCGTCAGCTGGGGGAAAAAAAGCGAAAAAAGAGGTCTTACGAGTATCTCGGTAACCCGCCCGCCGCCGGAAGGCCGAACGCTGCCGGACATTATCAGCGGCCTCTCGTAGAACGCTTTGACATACTTGATTTCGGGGCGCAGAATCAGAGGGGCCAGCAGGCCGTAAGCAAATTTGGGATGTATGTTCTTTATATCAGCGTCCAGGTACAATATAATGTCCCCTTCAAGCTGATATATGGCCTTCCATAGGTTTTCGCCCTTTCCCTTCATCTCGCCCTCCTTGGGAAGGATTTCAGACGATTTGTAAACATCCGCCCCGAAGGACCTTGCCACTTCACGCGTGCTGTCGGAGGAGCCGGAATCTATTACTGCCAGCTCGTCGAGCAGCTTGTGCCGGATCATTAGCTCGGACCTGAGCAGCACTATTTCTTTCCCTATCGTATTTTCTTCGTTCAGAGAGGGTATGCAAAGTGAGATGGAGAGGCCCTGCTTCCGCTTCTCTTCTGCGAGTTCCGCTACTGTTGGGAAATCGGAGTGGTGGTATGTGTTATTTTTTAACCAGTCACCTTTTTTCATGGCAGAGTCCATCATCTATCGCCTTGAGAATCGCCAAAAGCTGAGCCAGACCCGTGAAAACCGGCTCGATAAGCGCGGCCTCATCGGCCCTGTTGAGCCGCTCCACCCGGGTAATGCCGACGGTAACGGCCGGTATATGGTGCCCGAGAACTGTGGAAAGCTCGGAAGTGCTCGGCGCTATCCTTGGCGTCACATTAAGAGACTCCATAATTCTGGTGGTGGCTCTGACCAGCGGGTGACTGAACGGTATGCCTGTGGGCCTGCGCCGTGCAAAGACCGCCCAGTGTATCTGTGCTCCGCTGTGCGAGGCCGTCTCGGTGATAATTGCATCTATTTCCCTGGATACGGATTCTATTATGCGTGCAGATTCGCTGCGTATCTCAAATTGCAGTCGTGCCTCCGTAGGCACGCTGTTGACCGAAGTGCCACCCTCGATACGCCCCAACACGATTTTTGTGCGCGGACGGGTGGGAAGCGATACTTCAAGTATTCTGTTTATCACCTCGTTAAGAGAAACTATGGCGTTAGTGGCTCCAAACTTGGTCCAGTCGTATTCCTCCGGCACCGAACAGACTATTTCACCCCGAAGCATTCCTATGCAGGAAAAACTGAGCCGTCCAAGCTGTGCACCTTCCACACATATGCCGGCCGAAATCGGTAAGCGATTATGCTTGAGAAAAAAGCGTAGTCCTTCAAGATTTCCCTTATCCAGCCCTCTGGTGGGTGTAAGCAATATCAGATTATCTTTTATCCTGATATTTGCCGCCTCCAGCAATTGGGGGAGGGTAGCCAGAACCGCCAAACCAAGGCTGTTATCTGCGACGCCGGGCCCGACGGCCCGATCCGGCTGCAGAGAGATCGTATGATCTACTTTTTCTGAAAACATCGTATCGGCATGGGCGATCAGCAGCAGGTTTCGCTCGCCCTGAGCACCGGGCAAAATTGCCATGCCGTTGTCCAGATCGTCTATGGAACAGTTCTGCAGGCCGGAATCGATAAATACATGCTGCACCTCTTCCACACGCCTGCGCTCCCCGAAAGTCGGAGCCGGCACCTCGCCGAAAGTCACCAGATTTGACAGCAATATTTCTTTAACAGTCTCCGCGCTTGACCTGTATTCCTGCAAAACATCTGTTATATCTTCAAGCTCCGGGACCATTATTTGTCCTCTTCGTCTTCCGGGATAATACGCGCAAAACCTGTCACGCGGTCGTTCTTATCCAGATTAACCACCTTCACCCCGTGCGTGTTTCTGCCGATGGTTCTGATGGACTTTACCGGTGTTCTTATCATTTTTCCCTGCCGGCTAAGCACCATTATTTCGTCCTCTTCACAGACCTCGCTTGCCACCGCCACATCTCCGTTCCTTTTCCCATTTTTTATACTTATAAGGCCTCCACCACCGCGTCTCTGCGTGGAATATTCGGCAAAGTCGGTCCGTTTCCCATATCCTTTTTCCGAGAGTGTCAGCAGCGCGGCATCCTCGCGCACTACGGCCATATCGACTACCCCGTCGCCTTCCTGAAGGCGGATGCCCCGCACCCCGCCCGCACAACGCCCCATGGCGCGCACGTCGGCCTCTTTGAAACGAATGGCCTTTCCCTTCTTTGTGCTCAGCATCAGCTCTTCCTCTCCGCCCGTACTGCGCACGCTCACGAGCTCGTCGCCCTTTGCAATATCTATGGCTATGATTCCTCCGGATTTTCTTTTCCCGAACTCGCTCAGCGTCGTTTTCTTGACCTTTCCCTTTGCCGTAGCCATAACGAGAAATATATCCTTCTCAAACTCCCGCACAGGTATAAGGCCCGTAACATGCTCGCCCTCTTCCAGGGTCAGTATGTTGACAAGCGCCCGCCCGCGTGAGGTCCGGCCCATTTCGGGGATCTGAAATACCTTTACCCAGTACGCCAATCCATAATTGGTAAAAAACATTATGTAATCGTGCGTTGAGGATACGAACATGCTTGAAATGGCGTCTTCGTCCTTCAGCTCCGCACCCACGATCCCCTTGCCGCCACGGCCCTGCGCTTTGAAGGTATCGAGTTTTGTCCTTTTCACATAGCCTTTTATGCTCATGGTCACCACAACGTCTTCTTCAGGAATGAGGTCGGCCCTTTCGAAATGGCTGACCGGATCGCCGATTTCCGTGCGTCTCTCGTCTCCGTATTTTTCCTTTATTTCGTACAGGTCCTCCCTGATAATATCGAGCACCAGAGACCTGTCGGCAAGTATACGCTTATAATCGCTTATCTTTTCCTGAAGCTCGTCGTATTCCTGTTCAATTTTTATCCTTTCCAGTCCGACCAGACTCTGCAGGCGCATGGCGAGGATCGCGCCGGCCTGTCTTTCAGATAGTGAAAAAGTTTCCGTCAGCTGCTTTTTCGCTTCCGCCGCCTGATCGCTGCCCCTTATTATTTTTATTACTTCGTCGATGTTTATAAGGGCCGTACGCAACCCGTCCAGAACGTGTGCGCGATCCTCAGCCTTGCCGAGCAGATGAAGGGTTCTGCGCCTGATAACGTCCTGACGATGTTCCACATACTGGTTGATCAGCTCCTTTATGCTCAACGTTCTGGGCCGCCCTTCAACTATGGCGATGAGCATAATGCTGAAGGTGGATTGCAGGGGCGTTCTGCGGAAAAGCTGGTTCTGAACCACTTCCGGATCGGCGCCGCGCTTAAGCTCCACGGAAATCCTGGTACCGGAACTGTCGCTTTCGTTCCGTATATCCGAGACGTCTTCGACCCTTCCGTTCTGAACGGCGTCGGCTATCTTTTCCACCAGGTTATCCCGGTTCGAATGAAAGGGCGTCTCGGTAATTACAATTTTCTGCGCTCCTTTCTTGTTGCTCTCAACATGCATCCTTGCCCGGACGGTAATGGTGCCTCTGCCGGTTTTATATCCGTCCAGTATACCGGCGCGTCCGCATATCTCGCCCCCGGTTGGAAAATCCGGGCCCGGAATCGTTTCCATAATATCTTCTACGGACAGGTCCGGATCGTCGATCAGGCGTATAATGCCGTCGCAAAGCTCTTTTATGTTGTGGGGGGGGATACTTGTGGCCATGCCGACTGCTATGCCGCTGGTGCCGTTCGCAAGCAGGTTGGGAAACTTGCCGGGCAGAACTACGGGCTCCTGCCGGGTGCCCTCGTAGTTGTCGATAAAGTCCACCGTGTCAAGGTTTATATCCTCAAGTATGTCGGCGCCGTGGTTGCTGAGCCGTGCTGCCGTATAACGCATGGCCGCCGGCGGGTCGCCGTCCAGGGAACCAAAATTGCCCTGGCTGTCAACGAGCGGATACCGAAAGCTGAAAGGCTGTGCCATACGCACGAGAGTGTCGTAGATGGCGGTATCTCCGTGGGGATGATAGTTGCCATGTGTATCGCCCACTATTTTTCCGCACTTGCGGTGTTTCGACCGGGGGCCGAGCCCGAGTTCGTTCATAGCAACCAGCAAACGCCTCTGGACGGGTTTAAGCCCGTCCCTGCCGTCTGGCAGGGCTCTGCTGACTATAACACTCATCGCGTAGGTCAAATAGGATTCTCTCATCTCGTCTTCGATGAGAATACTCCGGTTTTTCTTTTTTATTTCACTCATGCTTAGATATTTAGCATTACACGTCCAGGTTATTTACTTCCAGCGCATGTGTTTCGATAAATTCACGACGGCGCGCCACATTTTTGCCGGCCAGTATACTGAAATAATTATCCGCTTCCACCGCATCACCGACCGTAACTTTCAGCATAGATCTTGTCTCGGGATCCAGCGTCGTTTCTGCAAGCTCCTCGCTGTTCATCTCTCCCAGTCCTTTATAGCGTTCGACCTCAAGTCCCTTCCTGCCCATCTCCTGCACCGCCTCTATAATCCCGGAGAGTGCATTTACTCTTGTTTCTTCCTCGCCATCGGAACAAAGAACGAACCGGCCGCCGGCTGAATCACCGGGCGTTTGCCGGGGTCCAAAAAAAGTCTCTACCGGTATGTCGTATGATTCTATGCACTGCACGGTTTCCTGCAATTTTTCGTGCTCATGAAACTTGTGCGGTTTCAGCACGTTGGGCTGATTTCGGGTCCGCGCGAGCCCCACGTAATCATCCTCTTCAATTATTTCAAGCTCCTCTCCGCTATCTTCAAGCTCCTTCTGGCGCCGGTTTACAAATTCGTCGTATTCTTCTTCGGAATAAAAATAGAATTCGCGGTCGGCGCCTTCTCCGGTCGTTTCTATTACACGGTAAAGGGGCATGTTCATGCCCTTGCGCCGGTTGATATATTTTTCAAACGTAAGCCCGCTTTCCTCTATCAGTCCTGCAAAATACTCGAGGTTTCTCAAAAGATTAATAAGATCCATAAACTGATCGCTGTTGAGGTGTTGTATGTCCTCACCGCCATTCACGCCATATTTAAGAGTTATTCCAGCGCTGCCCAGTTCGACCAGCACTTTCCGAAGCGCCCTGTCGTCGTAGGCGTATTGCTCTTTTCCTTTTCTTTTAACTTTATACAGTGGCGGCTGGGCAATATAGAGACACCCATTTTCGATAATGCTCGGCATTTGCCTGAAGAAAAACGTCAGCAAAAGCGTGCGTATGTGGGCACCGTCTATATCCGCATCGGTCATAATTACGATTTTACCGTACCGGAGCGCATCGAATTTAAATTCATCGGCACCTATACCGGTGCCCAGTGCGCTGATAAGCGTTCCTATTTCTTCATTGGCAAGCATTTTATCAACCCTTGCCTTCTCCACGTTCAGAATAACGCCTCTGAGGGGAAGTATCGCCTGAAATGTTCGGTCGCGTCCCATACCGGCCGTCCCGCCGGCGCTCTGTCCCTCTACGATAAACAGTTCCGTCTCGTCACGCTTGCGGCTGCTGCAATCGCGCAGCTTCGCAGGCAGATTTCCGCGGCTCAGAGCGCCTTTTCTACGCGTCAGGTCCCTTGCCTTCCTTGCGGCGTCGCGCGCACGCGCGGCCTCGACCGCTTTTTCAACCAATTTTTTTGCAATACCCGGATTTTCTTCGCAGTATGTGGAGAGTTTTTCACCAACAATCTGTTCTACCTGTCCCTGTATTTCCCGGTTTCCAAGCCTGGTTTTTGTCTGCCCTTCAAACTGCGGCGCTGGCAATTTTACACTAACCACCGCTATCAATCCCTCGCGATAATCATCGCCACCCGGAGTTATATCTTTTATAACCTCTCTGTCTCTTGCCCAGTTGTTAAAAGTTCTTGTCAGTGCGGCACGAAAGCCGCTCAGATGCGTGCCGCCGTCCACGGTATTTATGTTGTTGGCAAACGAAAATATTACCTCGTTATAGCCGTCATTGTACTGAAAAGCTACGTCGCAATAGGTGCCGTCGCGTTCGTCCTGAATGCTTACAACTTTGTGAAGAGGATCCTTTCCTTCACCAAGATATCCTACAAATTCCCTTATTCCATCTTCGTAGTGAAAAGCTTCCTTTCCGCCTTCTTCATGGTTGAGGATGATACGCACGCCGCTGTTCAGGAACGCAAGTTCTCTGAGACGTCCGACTATTTTTTCGTAATTGAAAGTTGAATCGCCAAATATTTCTTCATCGGGCTTGAAAGTCACCTTCGTCCCCCGCCTGCCTGAACGCCCCCTCTTCTCAACCGGAGTTTTCGGCTCTCCCTTTTCATACCTCTGAAAATAAAGGTAATCGTCGCGCCACACCTCCACCTCCATCCATTCACTCAATGCGTTTACACAGGAAACCCCCACTCCATGCAGGCCGGCTGAAACCTTGTAGCTGTTGTTATCAAACTTTCCTCCCGCATTCAGTGTGGTCATTACAACTTCAAGGGCCGATTTTCCACTGTCCTCGTGAACATCAACCGGTATTCCTCTTCCGTTGTCCATCAGAGAAATACTCCCGTCGTTGAAAATGTTCATTATTATCTCATCGCACGCTCCCACCATGGTTTCGTCTATACTGTTAGCCACTACTTCTTCAAACAGGTGGTGTAAACCCCGCTCCGCTTTGTCACCTATGTACATGGCCGGACGGAGTCTTACATGCTCTATTCCGCCAAGCACCCTTATTGAAGAGGCATCGTACAAATCCTTGCCATCTTTTTTGGTCTCTGTTTTTTCGTCGCTCATTTCTTTGTTTTACGAATCAATGTCCCAACCCGGACAATCCGGATAAAACACCTCTCAACCTGCCAAAAAAACTATATCTTCTATATCCTGTCCTCCATCCGTCCTTTTCAACTCTTCCAGAATGGATTGGCGCATAAACCCTTTCAGTTCATGCAACAAAACGGGGGAACTCACACCTATCTTCAGTTTTCCTTCCCTGTACGACATTATTTTGGTGGTTTTATATATTTCCGGACCGACAACCTCCTTCCAGGCAGCAAGCAAAGCGCCGTATTTACTGTTGTAAAACTTTTTTTTCCTAACAAGCCGAAGCACAATACTTGCAGCCTTTTTTCCTTTTACTTCACTATAATTCACACTGTCGCCAAAAATCATATTGGGTTTTCTTCCTTCACAACAGGACTCACAACATAAGTGTAATCTCTGCCTGATTTAAACACACATGGAAGATTACTCTCATTATATTCCATTTTTATTCCTTCCCTTTTAACCACCTGAAGCATATCCATAAGATAATCAGGGTTGAAAGTAACCTTTTCTTCTTTGCCGTCGTAACTTACCGATATTTTAATATTGGCATCGCCCAGGTCGGGAGATTCCGACGATACAATAATGTTTTCTGCGGAAAAATTAAAATCTACCGCTCTGCTTCGGTCGGAAGCCATCAGAGATGCGCGTCTTATAGCACTAAGAAGCCGTCCGGTTTCAACTTCCAATTTGTTTTTGCAATTACTCGGTATTACCTCTTTGTAATTCGGAAATTGCCCCTCAATCAACTGACAGCTTACTCGCCCCCTGCTGTTGGCTGCCCTGAACCTGTTCTCGCTGACACCTATCCTGAGCGGATCATCACACAGGCCGGCCAATCTGGACGCTTCATGTATACCCTTTTTTGAAACTATACATTCAAGTGTCTTCTTCTCATCGTTCACCACTTTCTGAACAACATTGGCCAGTCTTGCCCCATCGGCTCCCACCATATCGAACAATCCTTCCTCATCAAGCTTAATCAATATTCCGTTAAGCGCGTATCTGCCTTTTTCGGGAGCAGTGGCAAATTCCGTGCGGGAAACCATGAAATTAAAAACTTCAGGGTCTATTTCAAAATCCTCTACTTCCATTTCATCAATCACGGGAAAACTTTCAGGATTTTCCGATAAAATTCTGACCTTTCCGTCTTTTGATTCCACGTTCACGGCATTTTCATCCCCGTATATACTTACTTCTTCGTCCGGCGTAGTTCTGAGTATGGGCGATACACGGTCTTCAAGCAAAAGCACACTGCCGGGTTCTTCTACTTTTACGTCATCGACAGTTATACAGATGCCTACTTCCAGATCCGTAGCCGATACGTGCACCGCCTGTGCCGTTGCGTCTAGTTTAACGTTTCTCAGCATGGGCCGGGACAACGTTGAAGTAATCAAACTGCCGACGTGTTGAACTGCGTTGCATAAAGACTGACGGTTGGCCGTAAGTTTCATAATTCTGGTCTCCTTTATAAAATGTTGTTTATTTAAAAAAGTTTAATAAAACATATTATTATGAATGAATATAATGAATAAAACTTTTTTTATCAGTGTAAAACACAATACCAAAAACACATAAAAACAAAAGAAAGAAAAAAAACATGAGAACAAGGTGTAGAAAAAACAGAGAAAAGAGACGGCAAAAAACAAGTAAAAAGAAAAAAACGGAAAAAAGATGTAAAAAACAGATGTTTTATAAATAAAGTGACGGAAAATGGTGAAGTTGTAGTAAAGTTTTCTTCATGTTTTCGTGAAAAAGAAGGGAAAAGGTAAAGAAAAATACCAAAAAATTACTTATGTTATTATCAGTAATAATACAATAAATCAGAGGGTCAAGTCAAGGAAGATGAGGCGGCGGAGAAGGATTTGTGATGTAAATTTTTTTCTTCGTTTCAGGAGCAGATTTTTGGAAAAATTTCTTTCTCTGCGTTTAGCCGGGCATGAAGTTTTTCTTTTGTGATATAATAGCTACTGTACATGGTTTTCCTCCAAGATGATTGAAACGAGATTGTGTGTTGTGTATAATAACAGAATACTGAACATTTACATAGGTTTTCGGGATCGCATGACATTTACCGGAAAAGGAGGGTGTTATGTTTTTACAAGTGTCGGAAAAAGGCAATAGAAAAGCGAGCTTTACTCTCATAGAGTTGCTCGTTGTTATAGCGATAATAGCCATTCTGGCGGGAATGCTCATGCCCGCGCTGTCGATAGCAAGGCAAAGAGCCCGCCAGGCAAGTTGTCGCAGCAACCTGCGTCAGTTTGGCACGACGATAGAGATGTACAGGGGCGAAAACGGCCATATGCCGGCATTTCTGTCCAACATGTATCCCCGCGTAATGGAGTCGCGGGAGATATATCTGTGTCCGTCTGATCCTTATGAAGGCATGGATGGCAGCAAACCCCACTGGGGAGACAAAGATCGGTTTCCTGAAACCAATGAACTGCCGACCG
>PWZK01000321.1 GCA_003567495.1 Candidatus Brocadiaceae bacterium | reverse complement strand
GCGCTGAAAGAGAAAATCCGTGAATTGCAGCATCAAGTTAATAAGCTGCAGGAACTTCATTTCGGCAAGTCAAGCGAACAAAGCCGCAGTTTTTCAGGAGATCTGAACGGGGATCATTCGAAGTCGAATCGGAAGAAACGCCCCCGCGGTCAGCAGCCCGGCAGTCCCGGTCACGGGCGGCGACGGCACAGTGAACTGCCCTGCCGGGAGGAAGTGTACGAACTCACTGAGCAAGAGGCGGCGTGTTCGGACTGCGGGCTGCCGTATGAGCAGACCGAGCTTGAGAACGTTTCCGAGGAGGTGGAGTTCGATGTGCGTTTGTACCGCAGGCGCAAGCGACGTCCGCAGTATCGGCAGATCTGTCGCTGCGACAAAGTCCCGGGGCTGATTTCGGCGCCGGCGCCGTTGCGAGCTTTTCCGGCAAGCGATTACTCTGACAATTTCTGGCTGGAAGTTGTGCTTCTCAAATACGAATACCAGATGCCGCTGCAGCGTATCAGCGGTCTGCTCCGCGGACACGGTCTTGACAATCCGGCGCCCGGAACCTTGTGCGGGGGGATCGAGCGCGTCTCGGATATGCTGATCCCGCTGCACGATGAAGTTGTCAAGCGGGACAAAGGCGCTATGCTCAGACATATGGACGAAAGTGACCTGAAGGTTTTTATTGAACTGGAAGGCAGAGAGAATCAGCGCTGGTGTCTATGGCAGTCCTCCACGCAGGACACCTGCGTTTTTTCCCTGACCCCCCGGCATAACGCGGAAGTGCCGGAAGACTATCTGAAAGATACCCCCCGGCAGGCGTTTGTCTGTGTCGACCGGCACAGGGCGTATGCGAATCTGGAACAGACGGTTTCCTACTGCTGGGCGCATGTGCGGCGCGATTTTGTCAAACTCGGCCGCAGCGAATCCAGTTCACTGGAATGGGCAGTGAAATGGATCAAGCGAATCAAACGTATTTATCGGCTTAATCACAAGCGGATCGCAGCTCGCGAGAACCCCGAATGCTTCCCCGAAGCTCAGGCTGAGCTTGAGCAGACCGTTGAGGCAACCCGTCAGCAATGCGAAAACGAGCTGAACCGTCCATATAGCTGGACTACTGTGAACCGCCGGAAAGTGCTGGAGAGCCTGCAACGGTACTGGGGCGGGCTGACCGTATTCGTCTCTGACCCCGGCATCCCTATGGACAACAACGCCGCCGAACGACTTTTCAGGCCCCTGGCAAAACTGCGCAAGGCAAGCTACGGTGTTCACAGCGAGCATTTCGGGCACATAACTGCAATGCTATTGAGCATTTTCGCGACCTTGAGGCTGAATAATATAGCCGCCCGTCCGTTTCTGCGTGAATACTTCTCCGCGGCCGCTGCCCGCGGAGGCGTGATCGATGCCGAAGCCGTAAAGGCCTTCCTTCCCTGGCATCTGCCCGAAGAACGTCGAAAACGGCTGATGTCGGCAAAGGATCCGCCGGACAAATCATGAGCAACACCGTATATTGCGGCCGCCGCTTCAGTGAAAATGATCTGCAGCGGGTCCGCGCCATTATCGCCACCGAAGACCGGCCCAACCGGGCCGAGATATCCCGCCGTGTCTGCCGGCGGCTGCAATGGCATCGTCCTGACGGCGGCCTAAAGGACATGAGCTGTCGAGTGGCGCTCCTGCGGATGCATCGTGACGGTCTTATCCGTCTTCCCGCGCCGACCGGAAGCAATGGAAACGGCAATACTCACAGGCCGATAACATCTCGTACGGACCCCGGCCGGGCTGTAACCGAAGGCGCCGGGAAGCTTCCCGATCTGCGGCTTGAGCCTGTTGACACAAAGAAACTGTCCTCGCTGTGGAATGAATATATGCATCGCTACCACTATCTGGGGTACCAGCCGCTGCCGGGTGCTCAGCTGCGCTACCTGATCACATCAGCGGAACAAGACCTCGGAGCGCTGGGCTTCGGCGCTGCCGCATGGAAAACCGCCGCACGGGACGAATGGATCGGCTGGGACCGTCAACAGCGTGAACACAATCTTCATCTGATCATCAATAACGCCCGGATGCTCATACTCCCATGGGTGAACTCGCCCAATCTGGCCAGCAAAGTTCTGTCAATGGCAGCCCGCCGCCTGCCTGACGACTGGGAACAGCGATATGCGTACCGCCCGGTTCTGCTGGAGACTTTCGTACACAAAGGTCGCTTCGCGGGCACCTGTTATAAAGCGGCCAACTGGATATATCTGGGCGATACCAAAGGACGCGGCAAACTTGATGTCAAGCATCGTAACGCGATCCCTGTAAAGAGGATCTTCGTTTACCCTTTGACTGCTGACTTCATAAAACGGCTCACCGAGTGAACCGGAACTCACCTTTAATCGCAAACGGGACACCTTTTTTTTTAGAAAAAGATAACGGATCGAGATGTACAGGATCGAATGGGTTTTCCGGTTGACGGCGACGATTGCGGCTCCCGAGCGGATAGCCGCGCCTCTCATACACTTAACCGCCACACTTACTCGGTTACCCTTAACCGACCCACTTAACCGCCTTTAAAGCCTCGTTTAACTTGCGATACCGTCGTGCTCAAAAAAGGGAAGTCTGGTGAACACCATAAAACCGCCGTGTCTGCGCGGGGGACGTGGTAACCGAATATTTACGTTGCTGAAAGGGCATGGGAGGAAACCTTAAACAGGCTTTTCCCGGAAGAGAGGAATATCGACGTGGCGGAAGATCTTCAATGCCTGGGAGGGGGGGTATAGAAAGTCTTCACAAAAAGAAACAAGACCGGCGGTGCCTGCAGGGTGATTTAATCGGTCGGTACTATGTTCCAGTATTCTTCAGCAGTCTGCCTGTCGGTCAGTTGCCGGTAGTGTTCAAATAACATACCCCCTCCGTCCGTGTGCCCCATTTGCAGGGCGGTCTCAATCGGACTTCGGGTCTTTTCAAGATGGTAAGATCCGAAACTATGCCTCATACCGTTCACTTTCCATTTATTTACTCCTTTTGCATGTTTTAGAACTTTATCCCGATTTTTTCTCCACGACCATTCACTTTGAGGGGCAACAGGGCCGGATTTTACTGGAGAGACATTAAGCCATTTTTTCAAGTTAGTCCCAATATCCACATTTCGAACCGAACGTTTTTTTGCAATATCGCTTGTAATTGCTATCATATCCCGTTCAAGATCAATATGGCCCCAATCAAGTCGTCGGAGTTCGGTAATTCTGACTCCCGCAAACAAACCGATGGCTAGGGCGGCAATCATTTCAGGACAGTACATCTGTGCCGATTCCAATATAGCCTTGGTTTCTTGAGGTGTGTATATGTCGGGATCAGATTGAGATAGAGGAGCATTCCGTCGAGATCGAGCGACTCTCTTTGCCGGATTGTTCTCAATATACCCTCTTTCTATAGCAAAAGAGAATAAACCAGACCAGACTGAAACAAAATGTTTTATCGACTGCGATGAATATCTTTTCCCGTTTTTTCGCCTGATTTTAGATAGTAAATCTTGGATATCAAGTCTTGTGACCTCATCTATTCTTTTATTACCGAATATACTCAGTAGTTTCGATGAACGAAAATTTATGTGCTTTATGCTGGTCTCACGAAGCTCCGCTATCTGAGATTCACTTATATATTCATTAAAAAGCTCTTGCACTGTCGGTATATTCTTTTGATTATTTTCCCATATTTCAACGTACTTTCGTGCAGCTTCAGTCAATGTACCGCGTCCATCTAGGATAGATAAAGCATCAACGGCATCACGCAGTACATCAGGGCTAAGGGCTTTAGCTTGTTCTCCTATTCGACGATGAAGGATCTCTGTATTTTTTTCTTGTCGCTTCAAATCCTGATTGTATTGTTTAGCCCATCTCTCGGCAGCATCTTTATCATTGAAGCTTTTACGTTTTCTTTCAGTGGTTTTCAAATCCCAATAAACAACCTCGAATCGATCATATTTTTTACCTCGAACAGTACTTGTAGTCAACCGAACTCTAGCTCTTGCATTTTGTGCCATTTGTATTATTTTCCTTTTTCTTTGTTGCCTTAAATCTCAATAGGCATATAACATAATATAACACAACAATTACGCAACAGAGGGAAAAAGGTTAAAAACAAACCCATGTTCTATAATTATAACTTATTTACTTGCAATTAAATCCGGAGGGGTGGCTGAGTGGACGAAAGCGGCGGTCTTGAAAACCGTTGGGGCGCAAGCCCCCGTGGGTTCGAATCCCACCCCCTCCG
>PWZK01000374.1 GCA_003567495.1 Candidatus Brocadiaceae bacterium | reverse complement strand
GTTTTATTAATTCTTTTTCAAGCGAAGTCTTGAAAAAGAATTAGATGCCTTCCAGCACGTTCTCGTAGTCTTCCTTCGCCATAGCGCCGATCATCCTTTTATCGGTCAGCTCTTCCCCGTTTTTGAAAAACAGCATTGTGGGCACCGATGATATGCCGTAAGATGCTGCGATGTCGGTGTTCTCGTCTATATTTATCTTGCAGAATGCTACTTTCCCCTCGTAATCCGCTGCCAGCTCTTCAACCACAGGAGCAACCATGCGGCAGGGTCCGCACCACGGGGCCCATATGTCGAGCATTACCGGTATATCTGATTTCAGCACCTTTTTCTCAAAGTCTGCATCGTTTATCTCTTCTACTAAACTGCTCATAAATTTTCCTCCTGTAAAAGTATTTTCTGTAAACACCGATCCGTCCATTTTGGTACTTTGAATTTTGAATTTTGCACTCAAAAACACATGCGGGTTAAGCGTCTATTGTTCGCTCTCTTCCAGCCTTCTGTCTATTTTTGAGATAAGGTTGGCAAGCAGCCTTCTTTGCGTCGCGTCCTCTTCTCCGATGGCGTCAAGTTGGTTTTCCAGTTCGGATTTCAGCTCCTGCGCGGCTTCGCCGGCATCGCGCTTCCGCCCGAGAGCAAGGAGTTCATCCACGGTTTCGAGTCGTTCCGCGTAGGTTTGATACAGATCGGGATTTTCCTGTATGGTCCGGATCATCCCGCGTTGATATAAAAAACCTGCCAGAAACACAAATCCCAGCGCGGCCAGTATTGTCAGCCCGAGCCTGCCGGTGGTAGGCGGCTGGCTACTGCCGGCGCCCTTTGCCTTTTTCACCTGCATTTCATAGCTTTCACCGGTATGGATATTTAGTCCGCAGTTCTTACACTTCACTGTTCCCGCGGGGAGGATTTCATCACAATTCGGGCAATCTTTAGCCGGTTTTTCCGCCATAAAGCACTCTCCAGGCAACGGTAAAAAGATAAACTTATATTGTATTATAACATCGGCGGCTGTTTGTTCCAATCGAATTGTCGCCGGACATTTCAATCCTTCAGAAAAAAACCCATTAGCTCATACCCATTTTCCAATACTAAATCGGTTTCCAACGCTGTTGCTTCCGTAAAACCGAGTCCTGATGCGGCTTTTATCCCACATCCCCACATAGCAAACGGCACGGTTCCGCGCATGTGGCGTCTGCTTTCGACCGAAGTTACATGATCGGGCAGAACGAGCAGCCTCAGGTCGGCGTTTTTATCTGCGTATTCCATTATCGGGCCCACTATCTTGCGATCTATCTGCTCGAGGGCTTTTATCTTGGCGCTTGCGTCTCCCTGGTGTGATGCTTCGTCGGGCGCTTCAATGTGGACAAGCAACAGGTCGTATTCCGGAAAGGCATCTATGGCATACTTCCCCTTTGCTGCGTAGTCGGTATCCGTGTAGCCGGTAATGCCGGGCACCTCTATGATATGCCAGCCGACAAGCCCGGCAATCCCGCGCACCAGATTAACGGCACTGATTGCGGCGCCGCGTTTTCCATACCTGCTCAGAAAAGGCTCAAGTTGAGGTTTCCTCCCCTCGCCCCACAGCCATATCATATTTGCCGCCGCCGATCCTTCCTTTCTTCGGGCGATATTGACCGGGTGATCCTTCAGGATAGCGACTGACTCTTCCATAACCTCCGTTAAATATTCCGCTCCATTGCCCGAGGGCAGTATTTCGTCCAGAGGTTCGCCCATGACCTGGTGGGGGGCGCTGGTTGTGACGTCCATATGGCCGGGGTTCTCGCAGAGCATCAGGTGTCGGTAACCGGTGCCCGTATAAAATCTGCAACCCCGGGCGGCGAGCCCGTCATTCAACGCCTCTATAAGCTCCCCGGCTTCTTCGGTGGAAATATTCCCGGCGGAAAAATCTTTCAACACCCGGTTTTCAACGTTTATGAAATTGCACCGGAAGGCCCACTGCGCGTCCTTCAGTACAATGCCGAGGTCAGCGGCTTCCAATGGCGCACGACCGGTATGAAATCTGAGCGGATCATACCCCATCAGCGTCATGATGGCCACATCGCTTCCGGGTTCCATGCGCCGGGGTACGGTTGAGACGCGTCCCAGCAGCCCCTGAGCGGCGGCACGGTCCATATTAGGAATTTTTGCCGCCTGAAGCGGAGTTTTGCCGCCAAGTTCACGGAGCGGGAAATCAGCCGCACCATCCGGTATGATTATGCAATTTTTCATCCTCAGGGCTCTTTCTATGTTTATATTCAGTGAACCGCGTTGGCCACTGTCATGGGTATTTAGAGAACCACCTGCCTGCAGCGGGCAGGCATGTGGATACGGATTAACACGGATAACCCGCATATTTCACAAAAATATGCAAATCAGACTTCCGCCACCCTCAGCATTGCGGTTTCGTCGCCCTTTATACATTCGAGTCCGTTTATCTCCGACAATGCCTCCAGCATGTTTTGTTCCTTTGCGTGGTGCGTCATAAAAACCACCGGTACATACCCCTTTCCCTCTGCCTTGCCCTGCTGGATGCAGGAAGAGATACTTATTTCATGTTCGCCCAGGACGCCGGCCACCCTGGCAAGTACGCCCGCTTTATCCCGGCAGCAGAGCCGGAAGTAAAACTTTATTTCGATATCTCCCGGTGGCGCCAGGCCGGCTTTCCCCACACGATTCCCGGCGGTAAAAGAAAGAAATTCTTTTCTGTAAACTCCGCGCGCAATCCTGCAAATATCGGACATGACCGCGCTTGCTGTAGGCTTCGCTCCGGCTCCATGGCCTGTAAAGACCACCTCGCCAACCGTTCTGCCGCGTACACACACTGCGTTTAGCGAACCGTTTACGGTGGCCAGAGGATGGCTGTGATGAAGAAGTGCGGGGTGGACGCGCAGCTCTACGCCACGCCTGTGTTTTTTCCCTGTGGCCAGCAGCTTCAGCTTGTATCCAAGTGAACCGGCGTAAGCGAGGTCGCTGGGGTCGACGTCGCTGATGCCCCTGCAGAAAATATCTCCGTCGCTGATATCCAGACCGAAAGCCAGCCGTGCCAGGATCGCAAGTTTGTGTGCTGAATCGCTTCCTTCCACATCCAGCGTGGGGTCGGCTTCGGCATATCCTTTCTTCTGAGCATCGACCAGGGCATCGCCATATGATACCCCGTCTTCAGTCATTCTGGTCAGTATGTAATTGCATGTGCCGTTGATGATGCCGAATACGTCGTCTATCGGCTCCGCAACAAATGAATCGCGAAGCGCGGCTATGATCGGCACGCCGCCGGCCACGCTTGCTTCGAAGGCAATAGAACGTTCGCATGTTCCGGCGATGTCAAATAATTCGCCCGCTCTTTCCGCCAGCAGGGCCTTGTTGGCGGTTACTACGTCCTTGCCGGCTTGAAGAGCCTTTTCAACGATTTTGCCTGCGGTTGTCGTGCCGCCTATTAACTCTACGACAATGTCGACTTCGGGATCTCTCATTGGCTCATCAATGTCATCGGTAACCCTGACACCTTTAAGCAGGGTCAGGCCTTTCAGTTCGTTCAGGCGCTTGTCAATCACATAAGCCAGTTCTATATCGCAACCGGTGCGGCGGAGCGTTTCCTTACGGTTTTCTATAAGGAATCGGGCAAGCCCACCGCCTACCGTGCCGCACCCGTAAAGAGCCACCTTGCATTTTTCCATTATTTTTTCTCCATTCGGGCAAAATCCGATGCCTGAAAAAAATACTCTTCGCTTTTGCATATTGTAGCCTGCACACGGCGGGGGTTCAAGTGAAGCAAGGCTGTAGGCGTAACGGAAGCGGCCGGCAGCGAGCGGAGTTTTATCTTTTGCAATCCGGCATCTGGACGGTGTATAATTTGTAGCTTTACCGCTGTGAGCTTGCTTTTTGGTTAAAGCTTCTGGTGTATATTTAGCGACTCCCTTTTTATCTCCAGCCTCATCTTTGAGCGGACTACCTTAAAATGGACAGTGGGCCCCAAGATCAGGAGCACCACCAACAACCGTCAGCTTTGATTGTTCGGCGTCTGCTACAACTCGCCTGGCGATATCGCTGGTGGTGTTGTGTTTTGCTTGTTCTGCAGATAGCGATTTTGATCCTGAACCTCTCCGGTCTCCACCTGGTTGGTATGGGCGTCGATTACATCGACCACGAGTGGCGGTTGCTGCGTGGCGAATCCGGTCTGAATCTGTTGAGCCGGCCACTCGGCTGGTTGCCGACGGAGTCATGGCGTCCAATTAAAGTTTTAGGTGCAGTTTCGCTCGCCATACTTGCCCTTAATTTC
>PWZK01000362.1 GCA_003567495.1 Candidatus Brocadiaceae bacterium | reverse complement strand
GACAGGAAACAAGACAGGCAGAAGTACATGGAAACGGTTAAGTCGAATGCACGTGAGATCAGGGATAAGGTGCTCAAGTACCTCATGGTGCGGAGGACAAGGCGCGATATCGAGAATTATTTCCCGAAAGATATCGAAAAACGCGGTCTGAAATTCCCTGAAGTTGAAAAACCACAGGCCCTGTTCTACGAGTTCAATGACAATGAAGAGGCCGTCTTCAATGAAACGATCAAGCTGCTGGCTACCCGGCTCAGATATGCCAGATACATGCCCATGCTCTATTACAAAGGCAAGGTGGATCAGCTTGAAAAACAGTCCCAGCGCAACCTGGGCCGCTTCATGAAGGTGTTGCTGGTCAAGAGATTGGAAAGCAGCTTCTTTGCCTTCCGGAAAACCGTCTCACGGTTCCTCAGCTCCTACGAGATGTTTATAAACGAGTATGACAGAGGCCATGTGTATTTCAGCAAAGACCACATAAACAAGGTATTCGCGCTTCTTGAGGATGACGACGATGAGGCGGTGCAGAAGCTGATAGATGAGGGGAAGGCGGAAAAGTACGAAAGCGATGAGTTCGAGCCCGGGCTCCGGAGGGACCTGGAGCACGACCGCGACATTTTGCTTGAGATAAAGAAATTGTGGGAGAAGATCGACCGCGATCCGAAACTGATCAAGTTCAAAAATGAACTCGCCGAAAACCCCACGCTTAAAGACAATCACATCGTCATCTTTACCGAATCCGGGGAGACCGCGCAGTATCTTGCCGAGAACCTGGACTTTCAGTACACGGATAAAGTGTTGCTCTTCACGGGACATTCGAGCGAAAGCGTGCGCGATAAGGTGATTAATAATTTCGATGCCCGGGCCCGCAACAAAAGGAACGATTTCCGAATCCTGGTCTCCACCGAAGTGCTCTCGGAAGGCGTGAACCTCCACCGCGCGAACGTTGTGGTCAACTACGACATCCCCTGGAACCCGACCCGCATGATGCAGCGCGTGGGCCGGATAAACCGTGTTGATACTCCTTTTGACGTTATTCACACATTTAATTTCTTTCCCACCAGGCAGTCAAACGATCAGATAAAGCTCAAGGAAGCCGCCGAGGCGAAGATCAACGCATTCTTCACTCTCCTCGGCGGCGATGCCGAGCTGCTCACAGAAGGTGAACCCATAGACTCCCACGAACTGTTCGACCGGCTTCTGTCGAAATACGCAGGCGACGGAGAAAACGGGGATGAAGAGAGCGAGCTGAAGTATCTGCGCGAGATCGAGGACGTGCGCGACGAGAACCCCGAGCTTTTCGAGAAAATCAAGCGCCTTCCGAAGAAAGCCAGAAGCGGAAAGAAAGCCGGTGAAGCTGATCATATAGAACTGCCTGCAAACGGCGGCGAAACGCCGGCAGCAGCATCTCTCTCCGATTCGCTTCTGACGTATTTTCGCCGCGGGAAAGTGGAAAAATTCTTCCTCGCCGCAGAAAGCCAAGAGCCCAGGGAACTGGATTTCATGACGGCGGCGGCCGTGCTCAAAAGCGATCAGGACCAGAAAAAGGAGAAAATCCCGCCGGCAATATATGACCTGCTTGATGAGAACAAGAAGGCGTTTGAACATGCCACAAATGAAGAGATTTCTCAGCCGGCCAGGAAGAAGGGGGGAAGGGACAGCGCCGCCGAAATCCAGCGGATACTTAAAGCCACCCTGAAAAACACCCGCCCGCTGACCGATGATCAGGAAGACTACATGCGCAGAGTCCTGGAACGCATCGAAGAAGGCGCTCTCCCCAAACAAACAGCAAAAAAAGCGCTGAAAGCCATTAAATCCCTGAATGCGGACATGATCGACCCTCTGAAAGTGTTTTCGGCGCTGAAAACCACTGTTTCGGATCAACTTCTTGAAAGCCACTATGCCGGGGAGAGAAAAACAGGATCGGGGAAAAGAGAAGTCATACTTTCGCTGTATTTATGTAAGTAACATACCCTCCTCTCCCCGGTTTTGAAATATCGATAACTGAATAAAAAACCGATGAATAAAAACGAGACACAGAATATCGAGTTCAAATCCAACTGGGATGATAAATATCTGAAGGTTGTCGCCGCATTTGCCAATTCGGAGGGTGGAACACTTGTCATTGGCAAAGACGATCAAGGCAGGCCCATACCGGTGAAGAATATCCGAAAGAAGATGGAAGATATTCCGAATAAAATCAAGAGCAGGCTGGGCGTTATTCCCAGTGTCAACCTGGAAAAAGAGAATGACAGAGAGTTCATCGAGATAAAGATCAATCCCGTCATACATCCTGTTCCCTATCGCGGAAGATTCTACCTGAGGGCCGGATCCACGGTGCAGGAGGTTTCCGGGACGGAACTCACAAGATTTTTGCTGGCAAGATCCGGCAAAAGCTGGGATTCTTTGCCCTCAAATGCGGAAATCGACACGATCGAGCCCGCTACTTTTGAGCGGTTTGTCAAGCTTGCCAAAGACAGGTTGCCGGAAATATCGCATGAAGACGATGTGGAAAAGACGCTAAAAAACATGGATTTGATCGTGGAGGGGAGACTTTCCAACGCGGCCGTTTTGTTGTTTGGCGATCGACCTCAAAAGTACATAATTAGTGCAGGCGCCCGGGTTGGGCGGTTCAAGACGGATGTTGACATACTTGATACCGTTGAAGCGTTTGGAAATCTTTTCACGCAGTTTGACAGGTTGCTGGAAGCTATAAAAAAACATATGGACGTAAAGTTTGAAATAAACGGTATCGAACGAGAGGATGTTTGGGATTACCCGCTCGAAGCCATACGTGAAGCCGTGATAAACGCCTTAATCCATCGGGACTATCTCAGCACCGCTGACATTCAGATAAGAGTATATGATGATAAGATGAAAATATGGAACCCCGGGAAATTGCCGGAGGAAATACCGGTTGAAGCGCTAAAACAGGACCACGAATCAATTCCCCGTAACAAGTTGCTGGCTTACGCTTTTTATTACGCAGGCTGGATTGAAAAATGGGGCTCGGGCACAAAAAGAATTGTTGACCTCTGTGTCAAAAAAGGCTTGCCTGAACCGGATTTTAATGAAGAGAGTGGCGGTCTGGCCGTGTATTTCTACAAAGACATATATAACGAAGAGAATCTGAAAAGACTGGGTTTAAATGAAAGGCAGATTAAAGCGGTAATGTATGTGAAGGAAAACGGAAGGATTGGAAATAAGGAATACCGAGATTTGACTGGTATTTCAAGGCAAATGGCATTTGTTGATCTCAAGGACCTGGTAGAAAAAGGATTGCTTAGTAAAACAGAAGAGCAAGGCCCTAAAGCTGCCTATGAATTGACTAATAATTGACTAATAAGTGTTTTACTCATTTTAAAAAGTAAACTGGCCAAAATAGTGCTAAACATAAGAATTACAGTCATTTCCAAGTACATTATCAATTGCCTAATTCGCCTAATAATCGCCTAATAATTGACTAAAGCACCTAAAAAAAATGGATAAACAGCGAGCAAAAGAGATCATTCAAAGCACGTTCGAAAGTGAGTTCGATAGGACGCGTTTTACCGAATTCGTCAAGAACCTTTTGAACAGAATGGAGGATGATTACACCCCATACCAGGGCAATCTCGTTCCCCAGGCCTATCAGAATTATATCCACCGGATGGAGCGTATAGGAAAGTACAGCGACGGGGAAAACGCCGTTGATATTCTGATAGTAACCCTTTGCAGAGAGACCTCACTCGAACGTGCCCGCAGCATGCAGCGCAATTTCATCGCTTGGTATCTGAACGGCAGTCGCGGCGGCGTGCAGAAGGATGCGGCCCTGGCGGCGTTCGTATCGCCTAATAATGAAGACTGGCGCTTTTCGCTGGTCAAGATGGAATATAAATTCGAGCAAACACCTTCCGGGCAGATGAAAGTTAAAGAAAAATTTACGCCGGCCCGGCGCTGGTCTTTTATCGTTGGCGCAAATGAAAACAGTCATACGGCACAAAGGCAGCTTGTTGATATCTTGGCCGATGACCGGCAAAAGCCCACTCTTGATATGCTTGAAAAAGCATTTAATATAGAGACCGTTACGGACGAATTTTTCTTAAAGTACCGCGATCTTTTCCTGCGGACAAAAGAAGCACTGGATGAGGAAATATCGAAAAACCGGGCCTTGAAACAGGAGTTTGAGCGGAAAGATGTCGATACCGTCAATTTTGTAAAGAAGATGCTCGGCCAGCTCGTCTTTCTCTACTTCCTTCAGAAAAAAGGATGGTTCGGCGTCCCGAAAGGCGGCGACTGGG
>PWZK01000363.1 GCA_003567495.1 Candidatus Brocadiaceae bacterium | reverse complement strand
ATGGTGCACGAACTGCGGGCGCCCCTTTCATCGCTTTTGTCCACTGTATCGGTGTTTCAAAATATGGAAATGAACGAAAACCCTGAGCGGGTGGAAAAATTGCTCGGAATAGTGAGAAGGTTGTTATGTTGTTAATGTTTGGCATTTTTTTCGCCGCCGGCGTGGTGTTGCCCCGGCTCGCACGCGCCGAATCGACGTCTCCGCGGGTGGTCAAAAACCCCTATCTGACGTTACCCCCATATAGGTCCTATAACTATAAAAATTTAAAGGGCCTGTATTCTGCGTTATTTTGTGGGTGGCGTGGTCAGCGTTTAGTGCTGCGACTTTGTCTTGCCCGTTCGTCAAGCCGTGCGCGCGTCATTCGCTCTCCCATGCCGCCTTCGGTCACGAAAGTTTTCTCGAGCCTGCGAATCTGCCGGTCCAGCAGGTAATTGGCCTGGTGCGTAAGACATAGTATTATGTTGGCGACGGTTCCGGCAGAGCGGTTTTCTATATAGCTGCGGTAGGTTTCAAACGATTCGTCTTCGGCCCGGGCAACAGAAAGGGCCTATGTTTTCGAGTATGAGGGCTATATCCATATCCCGCGAGACGGAGTCTATTCCATCCATGCTCCGGAGGAATTTCTCAGGCCGTCAATTGTCCCGGGCTACGATATTCGCGTGTTTCTCGGGGAAAAGGAATGGTATCCCGCTACCAGGAGTCATAATCACCGGACCTGGTCGGTGGTGCTTGAATCGGGATATTACCCTTTCAGGGTGGTTTATATCGACCAGAGGCAGGAGAACGCCCGGGTGGCTGGCGCAAACATTGACGGAATGCGGACCTGGGACGGGGCCAGGCCGGAACTCAAGATAAGCGGACCGGAACTGGATAAACAGGTGATTCCGGCGGAAATGCTCTACAGGTAGTTCAGCCCCGCAACCGCAACAGATTTCTCACCTGCAAGACCGTTGATTATCGTGCAGTTTTTTTGGTGTGTTCAGATTTTGCAGTGTGTGTCTGAGCTGTGCTGAAGGAGATTTACCTTTCAGGCGCGTCTCCAGCGGCGCACCTGCTTTGTCAGGCGGCGCTTGCCTTTCGCACAGCTGCACCACTGGAATCGCATGAAATATCCGGGATGAGCCACGGTGAAACGGCATCGATATCGATATCGCTATCGGAATCGTTTTTCTCCACTGAATTCATTTCCTTCATTTTCGGTTTTGATACCGGTAGGCGATCCCGATAGAGGCAATGGAGATGAAGCTTAAGACAGAGCGTTGCAGAAAATTGTACAAAAGACGCGGAAAGACAGTTGAGCCGGTTTTCGGTCAGATTAAAGAGGTTCGTCACTGTGAGCGGTTTATGAGACGCGGTTATGATGCATGTCGCAGCGAATGGTCGCTGATATGCGCTACTCACAATCTTCTGAAACTGTGGGTGGCCGGCGGCAGAGCCGATCCCGCCGGTTCGGAGGATAAAGCCGACGGCGACTCGACGGCCTGCCCGGCCTCCACCCGGCGCCCCGGGGTCAGACAGGCAGCATAAGAACCCGGGAGCCACGAGAGGAAATCAAACCTATTAGAACCTTTTATTGCCTATTTTCTTTGCGCCTTCGCGTGGGGAGAGTTCGGGGTATAAGGCTTTTAAGACAAGTCGGGATCGCTATCGGGATCGGGATCATTCTTTGTGCTTTCATACATGACCGAATCCTCTCCGACCTGATAACCCCTGCCGCCCAGTCGGCTGAGCATAGCAGCCATACGGTCCAGTTCGCTTTTTCGCCTCCGGCTTTCTGTTTTGTCCAAAGCATTAACAACCACCAGAACATCATCAAGTGGCGGCACACTCCAGCGCTGAATCTCGTTCAAAAACCCTTCGATCCCTTCCGGGTTACTTTCGATGTCATCGAAGGTAGCGCCGTCAACGCCAGCCGCATGAACAAGGCGGACAGTGTCCCCCGTTCCCATGCGCGTTTTTCAAATTCTCTCTCTCATAGTGTACTGTTTTGGGGGAAACAGGACAAATGGCACATCCACGGCCCCGGCAAGGGGACCATAGCCGGAGATAAGGGAGAACCTTTGCCCTGAATATCCCCCCATCCACCCTTTTTTATCTGCCCCTCTCTGTCACAGGGAAGTACACCGTATAAGGCTCGTCAACGATCTCGTGAAGCGGCTTGAACCGCAGGCCCGTTGGCTGAGCTTTCGTGCGGTAGCCGCCCATCCACCGCCCCCATTCCCTTTCATTGTCAGGCACCAGCAGGCTGCCCGGATCCTTCTGGCCGGCTATGAGGGCCTGCTCGCGGTCGCAAAGGCCGGCAAGCGTGATCGGTCCGTCCATGAAGGCCCTCATCCCGGTTTCATCGGGCAGAGCACTTGTGGTGATCCCTTTGGGCAGCTCCAACCGCACCGTATCCTCATTCCATATGCGGGATATGGCATGGAAAAAAGGCCCTTCTTTCTCGTCAATTGTCCGGTCCTCACCGTTCAGTCTCAGCGACGGCCGGCCCTGAATCCACCCCGGTATGCGCAGTTTGAGCACCATATCTGTCGGGGCCTCGCAGGAGACCCTGATCTCCACGGCCCATCCCCCCGGGCGGTGCCGCAATCCGGCCGCGCTGGAGTTATCGTCGGCCGACCCGGATGTCTGATGATCAAACATCATGTCCAGAACGACCTTGTTCCCATCGATGACGGTCGTCAGACGGGACGGTATGAACTGTGAGATAACGATCTCCTCGCATTGACCGTAGAACACATAAGCATTGTGAGCTGTGTGCGCCTGCACAAGCGTGCCATGGCAGCACCAGAAGTCGCACGTGGCGGTGCCCCACAACTTCCGCGCACCGGCTTGAAGAGGCAGAAAGTAAGAAATCATGCCGGTGAGAGGGTTCTGCTGGGCCAGAATCCCGTTGTATATGTTTTTTTCGATGTAATCGCAATAGCCGGCATCGCCCGACCAGCGGAAAAGGAAATCGGCCAAACGGATCATGTTATACACCGTGCAGTGCTCCTGGTTCTTATCGCCCAGACGTGCCGAGAACTCGAAGGGCGGCGTCCATATCTCCCCTGACGTCTGCCCGCCCGTGCAGAAGGTGCCGCGTTCGGTCACCGCGCACTCCCAGTACCTTTCGACGATCTCGCGCCAGCGTGGATCCCCTGTCACTTCATAGGCACGTGCTGCACCGTGGATCTCGGGTATTGTGGTGTTGGCGTGCATATTGGTGAGCACGTCGCGCCCTTCCATAAGGGGTTTGAAAAGGCGCGAACGGGTGTATCGCTCCATGAGTTCTTTGTATGATTCTGATCCTGTTGCCCCGTAAAGGTCCGCCCACACCTCCAGCATGGCCCCCGTCTCGGTGTCGAGGATATCGTCCATATGCTCGCGTGAAAACCGGCCACTCCACTTATGGAACCAGCGGGCGGCATTGTTCAGGATCGTCAGCGCTTCATCGCTTGAAACGTACCGGTAGGCATCGAACAACCCCATAAGGGTCTTATGGATGACATAATGGGGCGCCCAGGTCGGCCGCCCTTCTGCCGTCCAGTGAAGATATTTTTCGGGAATCGAAAAGACCCATTCGCCGCCGTTTTTCTCCTGGCACCGTCCGAGCTCTGCGACCACACGGTCGACCTTGAGCTTCAATTCCATGTCTCCGCTGCCTGCAAAGGCGCGGGCCGCCGCCGAAAGCCAGTGGCCCAGGAACTGTCCACGGACCTCGCAAGTCGGCGACTCCCATCCCCAGTGGCGGTCATCCCCCGCACCGGGGTCGCCGTGGAGGGTGTTGCGGAGTTGCCCGTACTGCCCCAAAGCGGCTTCGAGGTAGTGGTTCTGGAGGAGATTGTCCTGCCTCAGACTCAGAAGGTAGTCCCGGTTCACATTGAACCTGTCCTGGAAAAGGCCTGGGCCGAGACGCACCTTATCGGGCGCGAAAGCTCTGTAAACGGCGTCCATGATTATATTGCCTCCTTGGTATGAATACAGCGGAGCCTGTTGCACAATGAGCCCCAATCCAACCTGCCTGCGGCAGGCAGACCATTGAACTGGATGGCCTGCATGAGCGATGGCCTGCCTGCCTGCCTGTCTGGCGGCCTGTCTGCCGCCAGGCAGGCAGGTGGCTCATTCCCCTCATTCTCATGTGACTAATTCTAAACTATTCTTAATTTACCTGGTTTCCGCTCGCGATGCAAACGAATAGGCGGAAATTCAGCAAATTTCACCTGTTTTTTATCAATTCGTATATATTCAGTAAACCACGTTAAAAGTAGCGCAGGCGTCCTCGCCTGCATTCGTTTT
>PWZK01000231.1 GCA_003567495.1 Candidatus Brocadiaceae bacterium | reverse complement strand
CCCGAAGACAAGCGCTGGAAGCGCGATATGTTATAGCCTGTGGCGGAGTGAAGGCCCCGAATGGGGCCGAAGCGAAGCCACAGGGTAGGTTACGTGCGCAGATCAAGAGTCCTGAAGGGACGATATAAACGATCGCGTACAATGGCGCCATAAAAAATGTAATTGGACCATGTGTGAGGCTTGATATTATACCGCACTTTCAGTGCTCGATTGTGGTGTTCGGCGTGTCCTGTGACTCTGCTTCAGTCCTGCCGGACTTTCGCGCCGTCACAGGCTTTAGCATGCCGCGCCGCTGGCGCTAAACGATGCTGTGTTTTCAAACAAGGGCGAGCAAAAAATGCCGGCCTTTTAACTTGGTAATTGAAAATTGGATATTTGTCATTGTATATTGGGCAGGCATCCCCTTTTCAGAGTTAACCCGCATTATTAAAATTTTTTCAAGTTTCGTCTTGAAAAAATTTTACAGCTGAAACACCCCTTCCCTGATTATTTCCGAGACTGTCGGGTGTGGAAACACTATTTCCCTGACATCTTTGACGCGCATTTCATTCTCAATCATCATGGCTGCGCCGTAGATGATTTCGGATGAGTAATTGCCGATAAGGTGAACGCCAATCAGTTTACGGTGTTTTTTATCGACCAGTATTTTGGCGATGTTTTCCTTTTCCTCATTCTCAGCCACGTAGCGTCCGCTGTAGTTCATCGGCAGCCGGGCGGTTTCAAACTCAACACCTTTTTCTTCGGCCCCGGCTTCGGTTTCTCCCACCACCGCAACTTCGGGGTCGGTGTATATAACGGAAGGTATTGCGCCGTAGCGCATAATGTCCTTTTTGCCCATAATATTGTTTACACACACGTCCGCCTCCCGGTAGGCGGTGTGGGCCAGCATGCTCCGGCCGTTCACATCGCCCGCGGCATAGACGCCCGGCTGGTTTGTCCTGCCCTCCCGGTCGACCTCGATATGTCCTTGCCGCGTTTCCACTCCGATCGTCTCAAGCCCGAGATTCTCGATTGTTGGGGCCCTGCCCATGCTGAGAAGGATGGTTTCCGCCCGGAGCGAAAACTCCCGGGTGTCGTTTTTGCAAACCACGCCTCCCTCGTCTATTTTTATCACTTTTGAATTAAGTCTGAAATCCATGCCGTTTTCTTTGCATCTTTCAAGCAGCAGGCCCGATATCTCCCGGTCGGTCTCACCGGCAATGTGATCCAGCATCTCTACCACCGTCACGCTGCTGCCGACCGTGCTGAAGTAAGAGCCCATTTCAAGCCCGATATAGCCGCCGCCGATAACGACCAGAGATTCGGGTATTTTCGCGAGATCCAGCGCGCCCGAACTTGTAACGGCAAACTCGTTTTTCAGGGATTCCCGGATGCCCGGGATCGGCGGAATCAGCGGTTTCGAACCGGTAGCTATCAAAAGGTTTTTCCCTGTGAATTCTTTATCATTTACTTCCACGCTGTAGCCGGAGCCGTTTCTGCCGGCGATATGGGCCGTGCCTTCTGCAATCTCAACGCCGCTGCTTTTCAGTTTTGACCTGACGCCGGCAACCAGCATCTTAACCACCTTCTTTTTTCTTTTCAGCACCTGTTTCTGGTCGTATGTTATTCCGGTGGCTTTTATGCCGTATTTCTCGCCCTTGCGCGTCTTATCATAAATTTTTGCAGAGTTTAAAATAGTTTTCGAGGGTATGCAGCCTTCGTTCAGGCAAACACCGCCGAGGGTTTTTTTCTCAACCACAAGTGTCTTCAGGCCGGCGCTCCCGGCCCTGGCTGCGCCCCAATAACCGGCGGGGCCCGCTCCGATTACAATCAGGTCATATGTTGTATCCGTCATCCGGCAATCCTCCTTTCATATTTCACGTGTTTTTTGCCCGTCCTTGTTCAAAACACAGCTCCCGTTAGCGCCGGGACGATTCAGCCCTGCAGTGGCGGCATAATCACCGGAGTCCTGACGGGCACCTGTCTTCTCCACGGTTATGTCGTCCCTTCAGGACTTGTGTCGGCCACTCACGTTTTCCTGTGACTGCGCTCACATCCTATCGGATGCTCGCTCCGTCACAGGCTGTAACATATCGCGCTTTCAGCGCTTGTGTTCGGTCGTTCCCTGGTCATTGGACATTCGTTCTTTTTTGCCGCGAAGAAGTTGATGTCGATGTTGCAGCATTAACCTGCCCGATTCTCGATCACATCATCTGCAGATTGCGCCGGTTGATGCGCTTGTTACGTTTCGGGCGTAGCGCGCCAGGTAGCCGCTTTTTATCTTCGGTTCTATCGGTTTAAGATTTTTTTTGCGATTTTCCAGTTCGTCTGCATCTATTTCAAGCGCAAGTTTGCGATCGGGTATATCTATTGTAATCGTATCGCCGTCCTCTACCAGAGCAATCGGCCCGCCGCCTGCGGCTTCGGGGCTTACATGTCCGATACACGGGCCCCTTGTGCCGCCGCTGAAGCGTCCGTCCGTTATAAGAGCGCAGGAGTCCCCCAGCCCCATGCCTATCAGTGCCGAGGTCGGGCTCAGCATCTCGCGCATTCCCGGGCCGCCTTTTGGACCTTCGTAGCGTATTACAATTATCTCACCGCCTTTTATGTCGTTGTTCAGTATTTCCTTAATTGCATCGTCTTCACTGTTGAATACGCGTGCAGGCCCGCTGAAGCGGAGCATTTTGTCGCTTACCGCGCTTTGTTTTACCACGCAGCCCTCGGGGGCCAGGTTGCCTTTCAGCACGGCCATGCCGCCCTGGGGGTGATACGGATTGGTGGTGGGGCGGATTACATCCTCATCGTATATTTGTGCGTTTGCTGCAATCATGCTGGTGCTGTCGCCGGAAACCGTCGGGGCGTCTTTGATAAGCGAGCCGAGTCGTTTAAGCACCGCCGGTATGCCGCCGGCGTGGTAGAGGTCTTCCATAAAGTATTCGCCGCCCGGCCGCAGGTTTGATATATGCGGTGTGTTTCGGCTGACCTCATCGTATGTATCGACGGGGATGTTTATACCCGCCTCATGTGCTATTGCTGTTATATGGAGCGAGCTGTTTGTAGACCCGCCCAGCGCCATATCCACGGCTATTGCGTTGTGGATGCTCTGCGGGGTGATAATGTCCCGTGCCGTGATATCTTCTTTAGCAAGTGCTGCGACACGTTCGCCGCTTTCTTCGGCTATACGCAGCTTGGCCGCTTCGACTGCTGGAGTGGCCGCGCATCCGGGCAGCGACATGCCCATGGCCTCGGTGGCGCAAGCCATGGTGTTTGCGGTATAGAGCCCCTGGCACGAGCCCGAGCCCGGGCATGCACGGAGTTCAAGGTTGGTCAATTCCTCCGAATTTATTTCACCGCTCCTGTGCCGGCCTACGGCTTCGAAAGTGTCTCGCACCAGGCTGAGGCGGCAGATGTCCGCCTCGCCTTTTTTCCGCCAGTGTCCGGCGAGCATGGGGCCAGCCGTAACCGCGATGCCGGGGATATCGATGCGCGCAAGGCCCATAAGCATTCCGGGCGTAATTTTATCGCAGTTGGTCAAAAGCACGAGTGCATCGAGTCGGTGCGCTTCGGCCACCGTCTCCAGAGCGTCGGCTATGAGTTCCCGGGAAGGCAGCGAATAATGCATGCCTTTATGTCCCATGGCTATGCCGTCGCACAATCCCGGGACGCCGAATATGAGGGGAACGCCGCCGCCGGCCGCAACGCCGCGCTCTATTGCACGTTCCATGGACCGCATGGCGGTATGGCCGGGAATCAGATCGCTGAAGCTGGACGCTATGCCTATAAAAGGCTTGCCTGCGTGGCGCGGCGAGTAGTGGCCTGTGGCGTACATCAGTGCCCGAGACGGTGCACGTTCGACTCCTTTCAGTGCCAGGTCGCTCCGCATTTTTTTCTCTGACATGTGTGGTTACCCCCAACCCGGACAAGCCGGAATCTGGAATGAAGAATGTGGAATTAGAAACTGAAATTCCTGGTTTTCTTTGCGTGCTTCATTTTCTCTATGGCTTCGCTTCGGCGTAAGTGTTCAGTGAACCACGTTGCTCACTACACAATACTCGATTTTGATCTTCTAATCAAATATAGGAAGGATCAGAAAACAAGGGTATACGGATCTTATGACAGGTCGGGATCGCTATCGGGATCGGGATCGAAATCGTTCTTTGTGCTTTCATACATGCCCGAATTTTCCCCGACCCGCAAGACGATATACGTCGAGTTCTTCATGCCCTAACCCGGACAAGCCGGAATCTGGAATGAGGAATGTGGAATTAGGAATCAGAACTCCCGGCTTTCATTGTTTTTCGTGTCTGATCGCTATGTCGCGCCTCTACAGGGCGCGGCGGATTT
>PWZK01000150.1 GCA_003567495.1 Candidatus Brocadiaceae bacterium | reverse complement strand
ATCGGAGCAGGTCTGTTTATCGCGGCGGTTTTTACGATTTTGTTACTTGCAGGGTGCCGTGTCGGCGGCGATGCAGCTCCTGCCACAGAGGGGGAAGAATTCGGGATGCCGCGGCAGGAACCGGCTGAGCCGGAAGCCATTCCGCGGGCGGAAGGCGAAACAGTCGAGCCGGAGGGGCGGGATATTATTGAAGATGTTCCTGAAGGGCCTGAAGAGGTCGATATCAAAGACCCGGACAGGGCCCCCGATACCGTTCTGGCGACGGTTGACGGCGTTGATATCCTTTTGCAGGACATTTACGACGAATTTGCCGGTATCCCCGTGCAATATCAGCCGCAGGCCCGACATGAACAGCACCGGTTACTCGAGCACATAATCCAGCAGCAGGTGCTGATAGAAAAGGCCCGGGAAAAGGAGATAGAGGATACCGATACTTACAAGGAGATGGTGGAGCGATTCGCCGAGATGCCTGAAGCCGATGAGTTAGGCGAGGAAGAGCTCAAAGAAATAGCGCTGATGGAGGCTCTTCTGGAGCAGGAAGTTCTTGCCAAGGTTGAGATTTCGGACGAAGAGCTCAGTGAGCTCTTCGAGCAGTACCGGGAGATGATGCCGGAAGATATCACGCTTGAGCAGATCAAGCCACAACTGGAGCAGATGCTTATCCAGGGTTACGTGGAGGAGTATTTACAGGAACTTCTGGACGATGCCGAAATAGAGCGTGACGAGGATTGGATCGAAGAGAAGAAGGAGGCGGCCGAAGAGGAGGAGCCCCCGATGATGGTTCCTTAGGCGCTTACTATGCTGACACTAACAACAAATTGTTAGTGTGTGTGACGTCTTGTTGATCCATCTGATGAGCCAGGGGGAGAGATTCAAAATTCAAAGTACCAAATAACAAATAAATCTCAAATCCAAAATCTTAAATTCAAAACAGACGACATTGGTTTCTGATTCCTAATTCCAGAATCCGGCTTGTCCGGGTTGGGGTGATGTGCACGTGCCGGAGGATGCGTCCTGACGGGTTACTTTTGACGTGGTGGGCGGGGTGTATATTTGCGTGAAGTGTCGGGGTGTATGACTTTAAATATATGGAGGTAGTTTGATGTTTTGTAAAAAGAAAGTTTTGGCTGTGTATGTTATCGTTGTGGCATGTTTTTTGCCGATCCTTTTGACCGGTTGCCCGGAAGGGCCGGAGCCCGTTGAGCCGGACGCGGCGCAACTGGAAATCAATGACGCTCCGGATCCTGCGGACATGCTTCCGCCGGAAGAGCCGATGGATGAGCCGGAGATAGAGGAGGTGGACATTGAAGATCCCGACAGGGCGCCGGATACCGTGCTGGCGACGGTGGACGGGGTGGATTTTGTTCTCCAGGATATCTACGATGAATTTGACGCTATTCCAGTGCAGTATCATCAGCAGGCCAGGTATGAGCAGCACCGGATACTCGAAAATATCATCCAGCAGCATTTAATGATCGAAAAGGCCCGGGAAAAGGAGATGGACGGGACGGATACATACTCGGAGATGATGGAGCAGTTTGCGGACTCGCCGGCTGTTGAGGATATGGACGAAGAAACGTTCCGTGAGATAGTGTTGATGGAGACGCTTCTGCAGGATGAAGTCGTTGCTAAGGCGGATATTTCTGACGAAGATCTCAGGGAGCTTTTCGAGCAGTATCGGCAGATGATGCCGGAAGAAATCACGTTCGAGCAGATCAAACCCCAGCTCGAGCAGACGCTTATTCAGGAGTACGTGGAGGATTACATACAGGGGTTGATGGATGCAGCCGATATAGAGCGTGATGAAGAATGGATAGAGGAAAAAGAAGAAGAGGCACTTGAGGCCCGGCCGCCAATGATGATGCCGGAGGGCGAGATGACCGTGCCGGAAGATGCGCACGAGCAGATGCCTGAGCCGGAAGAGTTTCCGGAAGAGTAGGTGGCTCGAAAGGATAGGTTTGTTTGTCGGATGGTGTGACGTTAGCGTGACTTTTTAAAAACGGAGGTAGTTGACATGTTTGGGAAGAGCAAGTTTTTTCCCGTATTGGTTGCAGGAGTCGTAGTAGCCGCATTCTCTGCACTTTTTCTCCTTACAGGCTGCCCTGAAGAACCGGATCCGATGGAACCGGTGGAGCCTATGGAGCCGGTGGAACCTGAACCCGAACCTGAACCTGAACCGGATGATGATCCCATGGATATGCCCGAACTCTAAAGGCATAGTTTTATTCGGGCAAAAGACTCCTTTTACATGAGCCGGTCGTGGGGTCTTTTGTTTTAGATACCTGAAGTTTTGAGGTCGTGCTAAGCGGGGCGCTAGCGGTGCCCTTTACCTGCAATCCGCTTTAGCAGGGCTGACCACTTCCATGAGGCGTTGCTTTTCCGAGGAATAGAGCTGTCAATACGGTGCTGAACGACGGGTCCCGTGGAGCAGGTGGGCCGTGAACCTGGTCAGGGGCGGAAGCCAGCAGCCATAAGCGACACCCCTGTCTTGCCGCGGGGTGGCTCGTCGGGAGCCGTATTGCAGTAACTACCCGGGAAAGAGCGACGAAGGAAGCGCACGACCTCTTTTTATATGTGTGTGTAATAAACCATTCTTTATTACGTCTCCAAATCATCACATGTATCTTGTCTTTGCACGCAAATACAGACCGCACAAATTTGAAGATGTGGTCGGCCAGGAACATGTGGGCCACACGCTAAAAAATGCGGTGCGCCTTCAGAGAGTGGGGCATGCCTATCTTTTTTGCGGCAGCCGCGGGGTGGGGAAAACAAGTATGGCGCGCATACTGGCGGCCGCACTGAACTGTGATAAAGGGCCTACGGATCAGCCCTGCGGTGAGTGTGAGCACTGCCGGCGCATAGCTACGGGCGATGACCTTGATGTCATGGAGATCGACGGCGCGTCGAACCGTGGCATAGATGAAGTGCGGGAACTGCGCCAGAATGCTAAAATATCGCCCGCACACAGCAGGTATAAAATCTATTACATTGACGAAGTGCATATGCTTACTTCGCCGGCTTTTAACGCACTTCTGAAAACACTGGAAGAACCCCCCGACCATGTAAAATTTATCTTCTCCACGACGGATCCCCAACAACTTCCCGAAACTGTAAAAAGTCGCTGCCAGCGATTCGATTTTCGCCGCATATCGGACGGGGCGATAGTGAAGCATCTCCAGAAGATATGTGAGGAAGAAAATCTCAGTCCCGAATCCGGAGCTCTTCAAGCGATCGCAAGGGCCGCGCGCGGGGGGATGCGGGATGCGCTGGGAACACTGGATCAGGTGGCGGCGTTTTCTGAATCCGAAGTCAGGCTGGATGATGTAATGACCGTGCTCGGGGCTGCAAAAACCCGCACTTTGTCCGACCTTGTCGATTCCCTTGCGGGCGAGCGAACAGGAGAGGCTATCAGGTTGGTACATGACGTGTTGTTTGGCGGGATAGATCTACTGGATTTTATCGACCAACTTTCAGAGTATTTGCGTGACCTGCTTGTGGCTAAACATTGCGGAGCCGGCGACGAATTACTCGCCGGCGCTATAGCTGACGAAGATACTCTGTCCCGTCAGTCGGCTCTTTTCACGTCGGAACAACTTCTGTATATGCTGCAGGTCCTGGGAGAGGCAAGGCGGAGAGCAAGACGCGATACCACCGGCAAGCTCGCTTTTGAGCTGGCGGTGATAAAGCTTTCCAGGCTGGGGGAGCTTCTTGACGTCTCGAAGGCGCTGGAGCAGGGACCTGCGGGCTGCAAGCCGCCGGGTGCTGCGAGGTCAGGTGCCGGGGCACTCCATGCATCCGGACCGGGGGGTGCTTCAAGCGAAGTAGATCCGGCGAATGGCGGGGCGGCGGAGAACAGTCGCATTAAAAATATGATGCAAAAACTCCGGAATCGTAAAATGAAACAACCCGCGGCCAAAGCCGGTGAGCTTCCGCCGGAGCCTGATACCGCAGAAGGCGAAAACGTGACCGAGGGCATAAGACCTGAAAAATTCCGGCAAATGCAGAGTGTGGCCGAGGATTCCGGCGTTCTTGGCGAGGCGAACAATGACCGGCCGCTGCTCGAAGCCTTTGCCGCGGCCGACGCGAAGTTTGACCTCCGTCCTGTAAGCCTGAGCAGAACCAGGACAAAGCCCGGGGACCGGGAGGGAGAAGAGACGCAGCAGGCGGATTAATGTCGCTAACATCAATAAATTATCGATAAAAAGGGGTGAAAATTATGAAAGGCATAGGTGGACTTGGAAATATGGGCAAGCTCATGAAACAGGCCCAGGGGCAGCTTGAAGAGATGCAGGGGAAGATGGCCAAACTTGACAGCAGCTTGAAGGAGAGGGTT
>PWZK01000190.1 GCA_003567495.1 Candidatus Brocadiaceae bacterium | reverse complement strand
CTTTGAATCGCCCCTGCCGGGGCTCTGTTCTGTTGTTTGCACCCTTTTCCCCGGGGCTTGCGCCCCGGGCTATGAATCAGACGGCCCTTCGGGCCTGACGGCAAATGCTGCTACGCGACTCTCTGTCGTTGCCGTTTGTCGTTTGTCGTTATACTAAAACTTTTTCGTTCGTTTGAAAAAGTTTTAGTGTCGATGTTGCGACATTAAGCGCCTACCGCACATACCCCACTGGCATTATGTAAAGGGCGTCTTCGCCCCGCGGTATTCCCATAACATCTTCCACTCCCCCGTCATCGAACGCGCCGACCGCCACGGTGCCCAGGCCGAGCGCCTCGCACTGAAGGTAGATATTACCGCCGGCGTGTCCCACTTCCATATGCACGTATCTTATGCCGCGTTCCCCGTAACGTCCCGTGGTGCGATCGTAATCGGCGGTGATAACGACCGACACCGGTGCATCGCCAACAAACCCCTGGCCGAGCGCAGCACGTGCCAGACGCCGCCTGACGTCGCCCTCAAGAGTCTGAGAAAGGCTGTGATCTTCGGGATCATACAGGTAAACGCCCGCGTTCAGGCCTTCAACCGCTCCGTCACCGGCGGCTATATAGATTTTAAGCGGATATGTGGCGCCGGCAGACGGAGCCGCTCTATAGCCACGGGCCTCATCGGTCACGCCCTGCGCCGACCACAGAACCTGGCCGACCTCTTTAAGAGTAAGCGTCCGGTCGGTAAAAGTCCTGCGACTCCTCCGCCCGGCAATAGTGTGCTCCAGCGGGACCTCGCCTTCCGTTTCCGGCTCCGGTAACTGCAAACTCTCACCCATCGGAGCGCCTCCCGTGTCATTTGCATTCAAAGGGTACGTTCTGAATATTCCGAACGCAACGACCGCTGCTACTACAACCGCGACTACAACCAGTCTGAATTTTACTGCGTTTTTCATAAGAAATCACCTCCTATGAAAATGCGGGTTAACCGATCAGCCTCAATATATCATTCCTGATGGCGTAAAAAACCAGCAAAAGCAGAAGCGTCAGCCCCACCGTCTGGCTGATTCCCATGACTTTCTCGCTGACAGGCCTGCCCCTTATTTTCTCGATGCCGATAAACATAAGATGTCCGCCGTCGAGAACCGGTATGGGCAAAATATTCAAAAAAGCGAGCGCAGCACTTATAAGGGCCGTAAAATACATCAGCTGTCCCAGCCCGCCGGCCGCGGCATGGAAAGAGGCGACGGCTATCAGCACTATACCGCCCACATGCCGCGTGCTCACGTCACGCCCGATAAACCCCCTGATGGTAAAAACCATATCCGCAAACGCGCCGTAGGTTTTCTTTATCCCGGTAACCACTGCCCCACCGACACTTTCCCTCCGGCGTTGTGTCTTTGCCATGTTAAACAGAGCGCCTATCCGGGCCGACGCATCCTCGCGGCTGAGTTCGGGGACCACCGTTTCTTCAAAACTTTCGCCTTCACGCTCCCAGCGCACCAGGCGTGGTTCGGCGCCCTTTCGCTCATTTACCTCGATTATATCCCTCCATTTCGTAACCGTTCTTCCGGCCACTTCCGTTATTTTGTCGCCGGCACGTATCCCGGCCGACCATGCGGGACCGCCCTCCCCGACCCAGGTCATCTCGGTGCCGCTGCCGGAAGTAAAACTAAACATCAGATCATCCAAGGCATTTTCGTCGGGCAAGTTTATCAACATTTCGTGGAGCTCTCCATCCCTTTCCACCGCAATCGGGATATTTCCGTAGTTTTCCCGGACGGTGTTTTCAATCTCGACCGGCGAGCGTACCGGCCTGTCCATGATCCTCTTTATCTCATCGCCGGGCCGGAGCCCCGATTCAGCGGCGAGGCCGCCTCCCTGGAGCGAAACTATTTTTGTATCAACCCCGGAGATGCCCATTACGTATCTTTCGGCGTATGCGGTTTCAACGTCCACCGTCAGCTCCTGAGGGCCGCGCTGGATTTCCAGACTGACGGTATCTCCTCCCCGGCCCTTGAGCGCATCCTGAATATGCCGGAAATATTCGATCTCGCGTCCGTTTACGCGCAGTATTCTGTCGCCGAGCATAACGCCCGCATCATGGGCCGGGCTGCGCCCATTATTTACTTCGGCAAGGGCGGTTACGACAGGCTCAAACGGGGGCGCGAAACCTATAAGTCTCATCCCGGCATCCTCGTCGTATTCCGGCTTGAGTTCGAACACATGCACCCCGTCATCGCGCTCCACTTCTATGGTTACGACCTCGCGTCCCAGCAGCGCCACATGGCGCTGGAGATCCTGAAAATCCGGATTTGATACCCCGTTCACATCAACTATTCTGTCGCCCGGCCGCAATCCGGCCTCCCATGCCGGCGCACCGCGTTCCAGCATGCCGACCTCTGCGACCGGGAACGGCACGCCTATTGTAAACGCCAGCATAAACGCAAACAAGGCGAACACCACGTTCATAGCCACACCCGAGACCAGCACCAGTGCCCGCGCTCCGGGGCTTTTGGAACTGAACTCATCCGGCTCTCCCGAACCTTCGCCCTCCATTTCGCCCGCGAGTTTTACATATCCGCCAAGCGGGATAACAGAGAGCCGATACTCGGTATCGCCTTTCCTGAAACCCGCGATTTTTTTCCAGAACCCGATGGAAAACGTCTCCACCCGCACGCCGACCGCCCTGGCGGCCAGAAAATGCCCGAGTTCGTGCACCAGTATCAATAAACCGACCGCTACCGCGGCCAGCGCTATATTTATAATTGTGTTATACACCTTTCGGTTTCCTCCCGGGCCGCAAGGTCGGCAAGCTCCAGCTCCGCAAGCTCCCGACCGGGCCCTGTTTTATGTTCCGTAAGCACTTTTTCCACCACCTTCACAATATCTGTAAAACCTATTCTGCCGCTTAAAAACGCGTCCACGGCGACCTCGTTAGAAGCGTTCATAACGGCCCCGCTTGTACCGCCCAGCCTCGCCACCTCGTAGCCGAGCTTCAGCGCCGGAAATTCTTCTTTCTCCGCGGCGCGCAGCTCAAGCCGGCGCATATCGCACAGATCCAGCCGCATACCTGCGCCTTCGACTCTTTCCGGGTATGTAAGAGCATATTGTATGGGCACTTTCATATCAGGTGCTCCCAGCTGAGCAAGCACCGATCCATCCTCGAACTCAACCATGGAGTGCACTATCGACTGCGGGTGAAGCAGCACCTGTATCGCGCCCGGATCCACATCGAACAGCCACTTGGTCTCGATTAGTTCCAGGGCTTTATTCATCAAAGTAGCGCTGTCTATTGTAATCTTGCGTCCCATATCCCAATTGGGATGCTGCAGCGCCTGAGCGGGAGTTGCGTCCCTCAGTTTCTCGACCGGCCAGTCCAGAAACGGGCCACCGCTGGCGGTTAGAAAAATCCGCCTGACCTCCGATCCCCGTCCCGCCTGCATGGCCTGGAAAATTGCGCTCTCTTCGCTGTCAACCGGCAGAATCTCCGCTCCCGATCTTTCGGCCGTTTCCCTGACCATCCGCCCGCCAACCACGAGTGTCTCCTTGTTGGCCAGAGCCAGGCGACATCCC
The DNA here is from genome assembly GCA_003567495.1 of Candidatus Brocadiaceae bacterium. GTDB lineage: Bacteria > Planctomycetota > Brocadiia > SM23-32 > SM23-32 > PUMZ01. The sequence goes on along the minus strand of PWZK01000190.1, from coordinate 788 downwards.
GTCCTGAGTGCCTTAAGACAGGGCTTGAACCCGGCCCAGCCGGAAATAGCACCGACGACTATGTCCGCATTGACTTTATCAATCAGATCCAGTACTCCATTCTCGCCCAAATAAAGCTCACATGCAAGCAAATCGTCGCAGTCGTCCGGATCAATATCTTCATGTCCGTCGGCAACTGCCGCCGCCTCGGGCCTGAACTCGCGAATTTGCTCGCGCAGCCTCTGCCACCTGCTGCCGGCACTCAGCCCCACGACTCTGAATCGATGCGGCAGCGCACCGATAACCTCCAGCGCACTCTCGCCTATTGAGCCCGTGCTGCCCAGAACCAGAACTGACTTTTGTTTTTGTGTTTTCACGATAAGTTTTCTTGCCCGATCTCGTTCTCAACTTCGCTTACAAGCGCGTCCGCGAGGCGATCTGCCGGGACTTTACGGATTTTTTTACCCTTTTTAAACAAAAACCCGAAATTCTTCCCCCCTGCTATACCGACGTCGGCCTGCGCCGCCTCGCCCGGGCCGTTTACCACGCATCCCATAACGGCCACCTTAATTCCGGCGGCGCCGCCGCCGAGCCTCTCGCTAACCCCGGCGACAATATTCTGAAGATCTATCTCGCACCGCCCGCAGGTTGGACACGAGATTATCTCCGGCCCTGTTCTTTCGCGCAGGTCAAGAGCGTTAAGTATGCTGAAAGCCGCGCGCACCTCTTCGTGCGGCGGGCCGGTCATTGAGACCCTGACGGTATCTCCTATTCCGTCGAGCAGCAAACTGCCTATCCCTATGGAACTT
>PWZK01000317.1 GCA_003567495.1 Candidatus Brocadiaceae bacterium | reverse complement strand
TGGCCGTATCAAAATCCAGAGCTTCTCCTTCTCTATACCAATTCTCAGCGCCCGGCGCAATACCGTCTTTCCGATATGACACATCTTCTCCTTCAATCCCGGCTTTCAGCAAATAGCCCGCTTCCTGCGGCCAGCGGCGCATTTCGAACTCATAGAGGCCGTCTCGTTCTGCAAAAATCTCCCAGTAGCCATGGCAAGATTTTCCGCACCTTACCTGCCGCTGACTCCAAACAACATCTGATTTCTCCGAGAACATGTCCTGTGTACGCAACGTAGTTTCCGGCTGCGCTTCGGAGCCGACGGATATGGGGATATCGTCCTCAATCTGCTCGCTGCAAAGTTCCCACCAGTGTTCGTAAGCATTCTGTAATTCTTTCAGTATCTCCGGATGTTGATCGGCAACGTTACGGCACTGCGCCGGATCCTTGTGGAGGTCGTACAGTTCATAGCGGTTGACCAGGCGCCACATTCCCTTCATAACGCAGCTCAGGCGCCATTTAAGCGGATATGCAACCCGCTGTGTATCAGTGACCATGATGCGCTCGTGCCAATGTGCGCTATCATCACCGCGCAGCAGGGGCACCAGGGTTTCTCCGTGAAAGCGCCCGTCTTCAGGCGTCTCAATATTGCAAAGATCAAGTATTGTGGGCATGAAATCGATGTAAGCGGCGAGGCTATCGACGCTCTGCGGTTTTCCGAGACCGCCCGCAGGCCACCGAAGCAAAAACGGCACGCGGTGCCCGCCCTCGTACGGACTGCCTTTCATGCCGCGCATGCCGGAGTTATAAACCTTCAGCGCCCGGTCGCTGTAGGTCTGGCCGTTATCGCTCATGAAAATTAAAATGGTATTGTCCTCGATGCCGAGCTGTCGCAGCTTTTCGCGCAAACGCCCGAAGTTTTCGTCAATATTGGAGATCATCCCTAAAAACCGGGCGTAAGGTTCGCTGTCGGTATGTTTTCCCAGATAGATATCCCGATAGCATGGTTCCACATTAAAGGGCGAGTGGGGCGCGTTGGTTGATATATAGCAAAAAAATGGCTGCTTATGTTTTTTTTCGATGAAATTGAGGGCCTCATTGAAAATAACATTTGGTTTTGTCATGATTGAAATCTCCATCTTTCATAAGCTTCATTTCAGTAGAGAACATTTTTATTTTCTACCTCGCTTGCCGGAGGTAATAATCACACAGGTCATTGACCGGGCAGTTCGGGCAGTCGGGGTTTTGGCTCTTACATATCGTTCTCCCGTGTTCGCCCATGGCCAGGGCTGCGGTTGAGTATTTTTCTTCCGGCAGAAGCTCGCACAGTTTTTTCTCGATTGCATCCGCACTACCGGCCGGAGCCAACCCGAGCCGTGTCGATACGCGCCCAACGTGCGTATCGACAGGTATGGTTTGCCCGCCGTAAGCGTTAGCCAGCAAGACGTTGGCCGTTTTTCTGCCCACTCCGGGCAGCGCGATGAGCTGCGAGATATCGTCGGGAACCACTCCCCCGTATTCTTCGTTAATTGCCTTGCAGACTTTCTGGATATTGGCGGTTTTTTGGCGGAAGAAACCTGTCGGTCGCAGTATTGCGTAGAGCTTTTCCGGTTCGGCGGCCGCGACCGCACCCGCATTCGGAAACTCCTCCCAGAGCCGGGGAGTCACCTCGTTTACCTTTTTATCGGTGCAGCGTGCCGCCAGCATTGTCGCTACCAGAAGCTGAAGCGGCGTCTCATAGTCGAGATGTATGCGCGCATCCGGATATTCCTCTTCCAGCTTTTCTATGATATGCAGGGCTTTTTCTTCTGCAGTGTGCATTTCTATTAAATTCAGTTAAAAACCATGCCTGCATATCCGACAACATAATCGTCGCGCCCGTGCGGTGATTCGGCGCTGGTGGAACGCCTGATAAGGTTGCCCTTTTCTCCGCCCCTCGCCAGCACCGAGTGCATCATCACGGCCGCAGGCTGAACGCCGCACATAGTAATATCTTTCTCCCGGCACTCGCGCACCAACCCATCCGGATCCAGCTTCTCCATATGCGCGATAGCAAGCGAATCGTGTTTATTAACAATATCGAGCGCTCCGGGGCCCTGTTCGTGCGACATGTCGCTGCTGGCTACTACAAGTGCATCGTGAGCGCCCGCTTTTTCGAGGCATTCGGCTATGCCGTGACCCAGTTCCCGGAATGCGGGCTCCGGCGCGCCGGCGCCGACGCATATTACAGCGATTTTAATATCCGGTCGGTGATATTTCAGAAAAGGAAGAACAACCTCTCCGGAATGCTCCGGCGCATGCACACGGTTTTCTTCCGTAACCAGCTCGAGCGCGGCGAGTTCGGCGCTAAGCTCTTTGTGAATAAGCGTTTCGCCAAGCGGCGTCTCCCAGCTGCTCCCCATCCAAATCGCAAAAGGAGGCCGGTAGTAGTTATGACTCGGGTTAAGTATCAAGGCAACGGGCGGCACTTCTACAGCGGCAAAAACTTCGGCAGCAACGGGGCCTGAAAAAGGGTATCCGGCATGCGGGCAAAGCACGCCCGGGACAAGGATTTTACGCTCGACACGGGGCGAATACTTTGAGATCAGAGCACGCAGTTTCTTTCCCGATGACGGATAAAACTGACCTGCAAAGGCTGCCTTTCGCATCATCATTTCCCCCTGCGACCCTGCTTACGCAACCCGACGGGTTTTCCGAGCACTTCAGACATCACCACCGCTTTACGAAGCTCGGCTTTGTTCGGCGCTGCGAACCTGATGCCGGCGGTCGGCGTTCTCTCCATTTTTTTTCGCTTCGGGCAGGCGCCCGGCGGTGCTGGGGTTTTTTTGCCGGTTTCCGGCGGGGCTGCCTGCTCGTGCGTTTTTGAAAGGTCTTTTTCAGCGGCGGTAGTTTTTTTAGGCTGATCCGCCATGCCGGGCCGGTGCGCAGTAGCGGAATTTTCGCCGGCCACATGTCCGGCCTCACCCCTCTCATTTTCGACGTTCACGGGCCTGAGTTCCTGCCGGTACCGCTGCGGCGTTCGCCCTGATCCGCCACGAGCTTCTTCGGCGCGGCGTTTTATTTCCTCTATAAATTCTCTTACGTCTCGGGGCGGGCCCTGTGCCGAAGCGGCGTCGCCGGCGCCCTGAGCGGCGGCCTCGCGCTCGAGCGGCTCGTCACCCTTTTTCCGCTCGCCGGCTTTGCCGGCAAGTTTTTTCAGAACAACGTTGAACAATATGATCACACCGAAAATAATCAGCATTACAAGTTCTTCCATAATTCTGCCTCCCGGTATGTGAAATAAGCAGGCTACCCAAAAATCTCCTCGGCCCTGACGCAGGCGGTGAGGCGTTCCGGTGCGGTCTCTTGCAGGTTAGGCGGCTCGCCGGCAATATCGCAGACCCCGCTTACTGCATGCGGACAGCGCGGGTGAAAGCTGCAGCCGGGCGGCAGATCGGCGGGGTCGGCCGCTTCACCCCTGATGTTGAATTCCAGTTGTTTGTCCGGATCAGGATACGGAATTGCCGACAAAAGCACCCCGGTATATGGATGTCTCGGAGCGCCAAAAAGATCTTCGGTCGCCGCTATCTCCACTATGCGTCCACCATACATCACCGCCACACGATCAGAGATATGGCGGATCAGACCCAGGTCGTGTGCAACAAAAATATAGGACAGGTTGTATTCGTCCTGGATGTCTTCCAGCAGATTAATTACCTGCGCCTGCACTGAAACGTCGAGGGCAGATACCGCCTCATCGGCTACGATCAAAGACGGGTTCATGATCAGAGCGCGTGCAATGCCTATGCGCTGACGCTGCCCGCCGCTGAAAGCGTGCGGGTAGCGGTCTCTGTTGCCCATGTAAAGCGTGTAGTCATCGAAACGGATTAAGCGAAGCTGCATGGTTATCTGGCCGGAAGACGCCGCAAACGAAAGCATATCCTCGTCGCGTTCATCGATGAGAACCCGATCGATATACGGAAGCTGGTTTCCTTCGCTGTCCACTACGAAATAATAGGGATTGCGCACGTATTCGTAAGGCGGCGAAGTTCTGTGAGTGCGCGGCAACCATGGCCAGAGACGCGGATGCTCAGGGTTGCGGTTATCTTTCAGGCGGTCATATGCGGCGCGCTCACTGGGCGCCCCCTGCACCTGCATCATTGCTTCTATCTTTTCAGGATCGCCAGCCTCGGGGTGAAAAGGTTTCAGGTAGTGTTTGGGCGCCCATAGAGTCGTGTATGTTTGCGCCATATATTCGGGGAAAGTGCTGTAGGGGTGGGGGAATCGGATAAGTACGGTGTAATCATCGAACTTTTCAACTTTCCCCAGCTCGCCGCGGACCACCATAGCGTGGGGTCTTAGCTCAAAATGCTTGACTTCATGCTCCCAGTGGTAGAGTATGTCG
>PWZK01000126.1 GCA_003567495.1 Candidatus Brocadiaceae bacterium | reverse complement strand
ATTCTGTCGGGCTGAGCGCAGCCGATTGACATTATTATGAACGTTATGAGCGTCGCCGACATGACAAGGCTTACGGTTCTTCTGAACATTGGTCCTTCCTCCGTTTAAAAAAGTTTCACTTTTTTAATTCGTAATTCATAATTGCCGTTCAACCCTCTTCCATAAGTCCATCCCCCTCATCTTCCTGAGAAGAATGCAGTATATCGTCCACTTTCTGCATGCCGCGCTTTGCAGCCTCCGGATCGGTTTCTTCCTCATCCTTAGCCTCCTGCATAGCCTTCATGATTTCCAGGGTATCGGCGTCTTCTTCGCCCTCGATCTCCAGTCCCTCCGGCGCCTCCATTGCCTTGAGTATCTCGCCGAACCGCTCCATCTCGAACTTCCCTTCGACCGTGGCTCGTTCAACATATTTCTGGAGTGAATCGATCTCCATTTTGCTGATAATGCCCGAGACACCCATGGAATTGAGCATCGACTGGTTTTCCTTGATGGTAGTAAGCCCTGACAGAACTCTGACTTGCTTGGAAATCATGGCAAGCTGCCGGTCTTTCCCCTTTATGCCGGCATCGAGTTCTTTGATCTTGCGGGCGGCGGCCATCTGTCTGCGGCGGTTGGCATCATCTTTGCCTTTGGTGAACAGCTCGCTTTTGCGGCTCTCCAACTTCTCGATATCCGTGCTTAAACGCTCTTCAATATGATCAAGGCGCACCCGCTCCTTGCGAAGCTCTTCGAGTGAAATCTTATTGATGCTGCGTTTTCCGGTCAGCAACCCTTTTAAACCTGAAAAGATGTCCATTACGATTACCTCTAAAAGGTTCAACTATTAACTGCATCCCGACGAGAAATTACGGTGCCGATATCATCCAGTTCATCCACTGCAAAATCGCCCTCATCGGCCAATTTCTTAAACGCTGCCAGGAGGAATTCCTTATGGGATTTGCAAGCGCGCACGGCGTCCGGGAGCTTGATGCTGTTTCGCTCTAAAAGCATATCACTCAAGATAGCGGCGCAGCGCTCTACCTCCTCGGCGTACCTGGCCGGCGCCATCAAAGGCCAGAAAGCAAACAGCCTGCTGTCGGACTCATCTAAATGAGCGAAATCTTTATGTAAATCAATGAGCGCTACTGCCGCATATTTGTTGTGAAACGCGCGCGAATGATTTCTGTCAGTTATGCGCATCACAGATTCAGGGGCCCAACCGGTCGGCGAGGCGATGACCGCTACGTGAAAGCATTCCTTTTTTCGCGCGCGGTCGGCAATATCATCCAGCAGCGGCGTCAGCTCCCCTTCTCCTATCGGGGCGCCGTCGTAGCCCTGTTGCATCAGAAGCTCAAGGCGTGTGACGAACCCGGCCTCAAGAACAAGACACGTTTTTGGCTTACCCCACCCGCCGGCACGCAGCACCATCCGGCTGACGGCGTTGTCGGGCGCAGAGCTATTACCGTCTTTAGGGTGGATTTCATGGCGAACTCGCGCCTGGCGCAGACTTATAGTGCGACCGGTCAGCGGGTCGGGCAGCTCTTCGATGTGTTCTATTCTCTGCGAAAAAGTGCGCAGAAAAGTGTTTTCTGCAAGAGCCGCATCTCCGGCAGTCAGCGCCGGTGCGCCGGTTGATTTCAGGCGCTCAACGGCCTGCTGCGGGGTTTCGCGAGACTTTTTAACCTTCGAAACCTTTTCACCGCCTTTGGCCTTCGCGTTCGAATGCGGCATTTGGCCTTCATCTTCCTCATCGTCTTCGTGCAAGGGTTTGGGTTCATCCGGAGATGAGTGGTCGGAGCAGTGTTTGATTTTCCGCACCGCCCAGCACGCCTGGCAGATGCCTCGACCACACCGGGTGCAGCTTCCTCCGACCGACAGTTCGCTGAGCATTTCAGAGTTGCAGGCTCCGCAGCGTTGGCTCTTCACAGGGCGCAGTGCACGGGCCTCTTCGGCCACCTGTCTCTGCTGGCGCTCGAAGTAAGCGTCTATATCCTCCGTGCGCACGCGGTATATCCGGCCCACACGCCCGGCGGGCAGCTCTCCGGCCCTGACCAGGCGATAAACAGTTTTGTAATCAACGCCGAGACGTTCGGCGGATTCTTCAAGTGTGAGATATTTTTGCATAGTCTCTTTAACCCCTCGCTTCCAGAGAATAGTGGTCAGTTGTTTCAGCCTGTTAATATAGTATACACTAAAAAATCAAATTGTCAATTGACTTTCTTTCCCTCAGTATACTACCATTATCCTTAATTTGCAAGTAAAATATAGAATTTTTAGTTTTTTGGTATTGATTTTCGCTGGCATTAAAAGCTATGTCATTTTTAATAAGCAAGTTACATGTTATGGCGATATGAAGGCCGATTTGCGAATTCAATTTGCATAATCTGTTTTAAAATACTTTTTGCTTTTACCCTTGCAGAATTATTAACAATTGGATATCATTACTTACGTTGGCTGATTGAATAAAACATATTTGTGAGCGGAAAGGCGGCTGAGAATCGGGTATTAAAACATGCACTGTCCTGAATGCGGAAAAGAAAATGCCGGCGAAGCTAAAAGCTGCGTGAGCTGTGGAGGCAAATTTACCGGAATAACATTGCTTTTAGACAGCATATCGGAGTCGCCTACAGTAGCTGACGCCGGCTCACCCGCACCCGAAGGCCAAAAAAAGCTGCGCGATTCCACCCGGGCGGCAGTCACTGATGCCCATAGCAAACACAGCATCGGTGATTTGCGCACCATGGTTGAAGAGCAGGGCACAGCGATGCCCGCAAGTGAACGGTTTGATATCATCGCTCCCTCCGGCAGCAATGAGATGGGCGCAATCCACGAGGCAAAAGACCGCAAATTAGACCGGGCTGTTGCGCTCAGATGCCTGCGGCCCGGTCCCGCTGCCGGGAAAGAGGCCATGGAACAATTATGGAACGAGGCCAGGTTGCTGGCGTCACTCGATCACCCAAACATTTTGCAGATTTATGATATATTAGAAGATGGCTGGAATTTCTGGATCGTAATGGAGCACGTCAGGGGCGGCACCCTGCAGGCCAGGCTCAATGCTCAGGGCGCTTTTGGCGCCGATCCGGCGCTGGGCATGATACTGCAAATTGCAGATGCGCTGTCTCTGGCACATAAAAAAGGAGTAGTGCATCATGATATAAAACCGGCCAATATATTTCTTGCTGACAGAAACCTGCCAAAGCTTGCCAATTTTTCGATAGAATGCGGGCATGAAGAGTCGAGGCATTCTGAAGATTCGATAGCTGACGCAGAATCTCCGGCGCTATTTTTATCGCCCGAGCGGGCAGCCGGCAGTGCGGCAGACTTTCGAAGCGACATCTACTCACTGGGCGCTACGCTCTACATCATGGTTACCGGCGAGGCGCCGCAGCAGCCGGACCTCGGCCGGCTTGACGGCAACCTTCAAACGGTAATCGGAAGGTGCCTTGAAGAAAACCCCGAAAAGCGCTATCCCACTGCTGAAGCGATGTTAGAAGCGCTCCGCACAATGAGCGGTTCCGAAAGTCCGAGCTACAATGAGATTGAGAACTTGCGGCGCGGCATCCGCAAGGATGTCAGAAAATGCCGGCGAAGCGGCGGACTGTCGCATATGAAAAGCGTCTGCGACACGCGCCTGCCCGTTTGGAGGCGTGCCGCGGAGCTGGGAATGCCTGAGGGACAGTGGCTTCTGGGAAGCTGTTATAAGAACGGGGCGGGAGTTGCGCAAGACCCTGCCGAGGCGCAAAGCTGGTTTAGGAAGGCGGCGGTGCAAGATTATGCTTACGGTCAGTTTCATCTCGGGATCTGTTATGCAAAGGGACGCGGGGTGGACAAAGACATGGCCGAGGCCACGCGGTGGTTCCGCAAGGCTGCCGGCGGAAAGTGCGCCTCAGCACAGTTTAACCTCGGAATCTGCTATGAATGCGGATATGGCGTGGAAAAAGACAGGAAAAAAGCGCTCATGTGGTATCGCAAAGCGGCGAAAAACGGAAACCCCGAGGCCAAAAAGAAGCTTGGCAGCGACGACGCGTAACCCAGGTTCCGGTCAAATGCAACGACATAAGCTCCTGGTGCTGCACAAAGCACCGCTTCGGAACGCAGCGGAATTTTTTTTGCACGTCCGTTGCCGTTTACGCCATTGCCGTTTATGCCGTTGCCGTTCATTCGTAATTCATAATTCAAAATTCGTAATTGTCTTTTCATGCCGTTCATTGCGGCACAGCCGCAATTTCTAATTCTTTCAAGCCTCGGCTTGAAAGAATTAAAAGGGTAAAACAGCAAAGGACAAAGGGTTACGGAAAGTCCAGGACAAAACGAAACCCGAAGATGACGTACCGGTAGTCAGACGTGTCCCTGAGGCGGTACGCTGACCGGCAGAACCTGGGACCATTGTT
>PWZK01000268.1 GCA_003567495.1 Candidatus Brocadiaceae bacterium | reverse complement strand
GATCCCGATAGCGATCCCGATTTCTGGCACTGCCGCATAGTTCACAATATGAACGCCTGCCTGCCTGTCTGCCGCCAGGCAGGCTGCAGGCAGGGGGTTCACTGAGGATTTACGCGCCATTGTAACACACATCCCCTGAGAAAATCACTCTTCCAGCTCTTGTTTTTCACCCAATGAAAAAGTCTCGAACACGTCGGTCACTGTCTGGTAGGTTGGTTTGCCTCCGCCGTCGCCTGACCACACCCTTACCTCGGTCCTGACGCCGGCCCGGACCTCGCCGGGCCCGTCTCCGGCGAATATTGAAAAAAAACTGCCGCTCTGCCAATACCCCCTCGGAATCCATCCAATACCCTTACGGCCCCATTCCTTGCTTACCAGGTGCCATTGGCCATCGCGAAAGATGCTGGAGGACTTTTCAAATCGCACCGGAAAAGTCCGCTTCAGGCCGCGAGCAAACATCGGTAACCTGCTTCCGCGCCCGCAAACCGACGGCACCCTGAATTCATTGGGATATTGCACAAAAACCCTGATCGTTTTATCCGAGTAGCTCGCCCTCTTACCGGTTATATTCGCTCTCGCCGCTTTATCCAACACGCGATTCCCCAGTTCTTCAGGCATAAACCCTCTCTGCATCGCCCGGCCAATCGCATCCGTATCAGCATTTTCAGGTTCATCCAGAAAAATTCTCGCCATCCATATAGTGTGTGATGTCAGACCTCTGGTTCGGAGGGCGTCATACGCCGTGGCCAACAAGATGGCCGTTGACATTACCGCAAAAAACAAGAAAATCCGCTGCAGGGTCCAGCAAAAAGGCCAGATTCCACCAGTAGAAAGCTCGGGCAGATTGTTTTGCGAAAAAGTCGCCACCTCCAGACGCCCTGCCAATCTTAACAACAATACCATTCCTGCACCCGTCAGCCATGCCATCAGGAGCAGCATCGTCATCCATGTAAAAAACACTTCAACCCCCCATAGCAACGGATACACCCGGAAAATCAACCGGGGTGAATTAAATCCTATGTCTGCAATCAGGCCGATGCCCCAAAGTGCGGAACATACGATAGAAGACAGCAATAATATGCTGCAGAGTGCCTGCAGGATAAAAAATTGTCCTGTCTCGAATTTCCCTGCCACACGTTTGCTCAGATACCGAAACATCGTCGCCAGAACCAGAAGACTCAGAAATAAAACGGGCCAGAAAAACAGCGCCACCGGTTCGCTCAGTTGAAGCTGGTGCAGTGTCTCCGTCGGGTCGTCCAACCCGGTGTAATCACGTGGTCTTACATGATGGGCCGCCGCGGTCGCGGCCATAAGAAATGACAATATGGCAACGTTCAAAATAATCATAACTCTTAAAAACCTGCAAAGACGCCGCCAGCCAGCATGTTCCCGCCCGGGTTTCAGATAAGTCATCAGCCCAAAACCGACTGCAATGAGCACCGGCGCACCCCAGAAAAGACCCGCCAACAAAAGCCCCGGCAAGGGCCTTATGCGAACCAGCTCGGAGAGCCCGATCAGAAATATCCCGAAAAAGCCAAACAGGCCCAATGCAAACCCGGCGATTGCAATACGATTTTGGCGCGTGCCGGCTGGCAGGAACCGAACCGGGGCCGTGTTTTCTCCAGGCTCCTGACTGCATTCCAAACACATGTCGCCTTGTAATTCCCCTTCCGGCTCTTGACCACACTGTGCACAACAAGTTCGGCCCGGCTTATGTTCTTCCATTATAACGGCCTCCAATTGTTTTTTATCCAATCCTTATTACCGCAGCTCCGGCCACGCGCATGCCGATGCCTTATAATATACAAATCAACAACTTAAAGTCAATCGACGATGAATTTGTGCCCGTAGGACGCGGGAAACGGAGAGGGCCTCCGGATAATTTTTGCCCCGATACGCGCAAAAAACTCATGCAAGCGCAAATTCCTCAAGTTCCTCGTTTGATTTGAACTTTCTACTCGTGTATGGTAAAGTACTGTGGCAGGTAAATCCTCAGCGAACCCCGTATCGTAGTAGAAAGAGAAGAAGAACCACAGATGAACACAGATGTACACTGATGAGGGAGCTTTACTTTACACGGAGCAGAAAAGTTAATGGCAGATATTCTTGTAATACGGGGTAGTGCGCGCAGGCGAGGCAACAGTGACAGCTTGCTGGAAGCTGGACTCGATGAGCTCAATAATGTCGAGGGCGACCTTACGGTGGATACGATAACCGCCCGGAATCTGAACATCACCCCGTGCCGAAGCTGTCATGGGTGCTGGGAAACGGGTGTGTGTGTTGTCAAAGACCAGATGCAGCAGGTCTACCAGCAATGCCTGGAGGCAAAACATATAGTGATCGGCGCACCCGTTTATTTTACATCCGTACCCGGGCATCTGAAGGTGATGATAGATCGTTTTCAGTGTTTCTGGGTCAGCACCTACAGACTGGGCAAACCGCCGCGTCCGAGGCGCAACGCGATGTTTCTTTGTGTGGGAGCAATGGAAAATACCAAATTCTTCGACAGCTCTTCGCTTGTAATAAAGACATGGCTTTCGACTCTTAACGTAAAATGCGGTGTGGCACGATTCTATCCGGGCCTCGACGCCCCGGAGGACATAAGAGAGCACCCCGACTACCTGGAAGACGCCGCCCGCGCAGCTAAGAAGCTAATTCTTTTTCAAGACTTCGCTTGAAAAAGAATTAATAAAACGACCACGACAACGGCTACGACTGAACGGCAAAACGGCCTCTTATTTAGAGTACATCATCAATTTGTTGCCGATGTGCCGCTCTTTAGCGCCTATTAGCACCTATTAGCACAATGATATTAAATAACAATACGGATCGGCAGGACGAAAAAGAAGGTGAAAGAAACAGCAATTCAACAGGCCCCGATGTACTGTACCGCGTAGTGTCGGACATGACACTTGACGGTGATTACGCAGAATCGGCGCTCGAAGTGACCGACACCGAGCTGAGGACAGTTTCCGGTGGCGAGGTGGTGGCATCGGTCAGGCGCGAAGATGTTGAATTCGTAATATGCAGGGATTACGTGGGTAACGGCCAGATGGAAGCCCGGCTTTCAGCCGACCGGCAGGCATCTCTGATACGCTACACGAATACTCTGTCAGAGCGTTTTCGTGAGGCCGAAGAACATATAAACGGAATGCTCGAGAGCAATCTTACCGAAGACGTTCGCGAGGAGCGCACTGCCGCCGAGAGTCCTTCGGAAAAGCAACTTACCTACAGATGTCCCAACTGCGATTATCCTCTCAAGCACCAGGGCGACGTGTGTCCGAAATGCGTTAACATCCGTTCCGTTCTGCTTCGCCTGTCCCGATATCTGCACCCGTACTGGAAGAGCGCCGTGCTTGGCCTTATGCTGGCTCTTATGCTGGCCGCCATACAGATGGCTCCCGGCGTTCTGCTCCAGAGGCTCATAGACGGCCCGCTTCGCCTTCCGTCCGTTCCCTCGGCAGCCGACGTGGCCTTGCTCTCTGAGCTGCCGTTCGAGCAGCGGTTTGACAGTGCGGAGGCGGCTCAGCATGCAGCCGCGCACGGCATAGATGATACGGCGCTGCTGCACGGGAGCGGAGAAAACGGGCAGATCAGGACGGACGATATCAACCGTTACGTGGAAGACCGCCGGTATTTTGACAGCGAAGAAGCATTGAATCTGGCACACAGGAATACGCTGCGTGCTTCGCAAATCGGAAAGGATCACGCCATTACCGTCGAGGAAGTCAACGGGTATCTGGATGCCCTTGGTTCCATAAGAGTTCCGGATGATACAAAGTTATGGGCGTTTTTTCTGGGCGTGGATCTGCGATCGCTTGCCAAAGAACTTCAGAGCGATGCTATAGGCCGCTCTGATATAATCCAATCCGTGCAGCCGGCCCGCCTTCGGACGGTAGCGCTGCTGGTGCTGGCACTTTTGGCCGCATTTATTATCCGCTCTTTGATAATATGGGGCCGGACAAATGTAATGGGCTCCCTGGGCGCCAAGCTCATGCACGACATAAGAGCGCATCTGTACAGCTCACTTCAGCGCCTGAGCCTGTCGTTTTACGACAGCGAGCACAGCGGACGCATCATGTCCAGAGTCAACAACGACACCAACGTACTGCGCCAGTTTGTGGCCACCGGTTTTCAGCAAATAATCGTACATGTGCTGACAATACTGGCGCTTTCGGTTGTGATGATATCCTTTCACTGGCGGCTTGCATTTCTTACGCTGCTGCCGATGCCCATGATTGCACTGGGCACTTACATCTTTGCCAAAAAGGCGCGAAACATTTATCGTCGCATACGCCGAAAAGCCGCCAACCTGCTCAAAACAGTGCAGGAAAACGTCGCCGGCGTGCATATAGTAAAATCCTTTGCCCAGGAAGACAG
>PWZK01000063.1 GCA_003567495.1 Candidatus Brocadiaceae bacterium | reverse complement strand
TCCGGCATTCGCTTCCAGACCGAGATCGATTTCCAGAGCTGCCGGCTCTGTCGCAGAGAGGGATGCCCGCGGCGAAGCGCTCCTTTCGATGAAAGCCTGCGAGGGATGCTTACGTAACAATTTTAATTTTGGACAGACAGCGATATATGCAACAAATTAGAAGCCTAACTACAGCCGAAAAGTATGGTCAACTTGTTATAGGGCCATCTTATAAGAGGGGGGAATTTGACAGCCACGCAGTTGACTGTCCGTTTCCGTTTTTTCATGGCGGCAGGTTTTGGATGACCTATGTCGGCTGGGATGGGATTGGTTATCAGACCGGCCTGGCCGTCTCGTCGGAAGATCTCGTAACCTGGGAAAAGAAGGGCATCGTGTTAGGCCGTGGCAAGAAGGGAACGAGGACGGAATATAACGCCGCTCTTACAAGCATTTTGCGCGATAACGAATTGTTCGGGCCCGGCGACCTGAAACAGGTGAACGGCCGGTTTGTGGGCACTTATCACGCTTACCCGCAACCCGGTTATGAGGCCGGCCCGGCCGTTATCGGTATTTGCTATTCCGACGATCTGCGCTCATGGAGAACCTGTCCACCGGCTCTCGAGCCAGAGCCCGGCTGCAGCTGGGAAGCCGGTGGTCTGTATAAATCTTGGCTCCTGGAACATGAAAATATGTATTATCTATTTTATAACGCCAAGAACCGTGCAAAGCCGTGGATCGAACAAACTGGATTTGCCACATCCCGGGACCTTTCAAATTGGAAGCGGTTTGAGGGCAATCCCGTACTCCGTATCGGACGGGCCGGGGAGTTTGACGATCGCTTTGCCTCGGATCCTTGTGTACTTCTGCATGAGGATACCTGGCTTATGTTTTACTTTGGCAATTGTTCCGATGGCCATGCGCGCAACAGCGTTGCCTTTTCGGATGACTTGAAAATCTGGCAGAAATCTGGTGTAGTGTTGATTGATGTCGGTCTGGAAGGCAGCATCGACTCCCGCCACGCGCATAAACCGGGGTTGATAGCTAAAGACAAACAGCTTTTCCATTTTTACTGTGCCGTTGCTCCGGCAAAAGACCGGCATCTTGGAGAAATTGAACACGGGGAGATCAGGGGTATTACTTTTGCCACCAATAAGTAAACGTTCCCGAAAGACGCGAAAACGTTTCAGGGTGTACTATTCGTGCCGCAGCGCCTCTATCGGGTCCATGTTTGCCGCACGATAGGCCGGGTATATGCCTGAGAGTAGGCCCACCAGCGCGCTTATGCCGAAGGCCAGCAGAAGCGACCACAGCGTCACTATTGTCTTCATGCCGGCGAAGTGTGTAACGAAGTAGGGCGTGCTGAGGCCGATTATGATGCCGAAGACCCCGCCGCATACCGAAAGGAGGACGGTTTCGGTCAGAAATTGCTCGACGATGTGGCGTTTTTTTGCTCCTACCGCACGGCGAATCCCTATCTCGCGCGTGCGCTCCATCACTGTGGCGAGTGTGATGTTCATAATCCCGATTCCCCCCACTATAAGGCTGATCGCCGCTATGGATCCGAGCACTATGCTGAAGATGCGCGAGGTCTGACGCGCCTGCTCCAGGAGACGGTGCGGGACCACAACCTGGTAGTCGCGCCGGGTCCGTCCCTGAACCAGTATTTGTTCTATTATACGTTCAACATGCGGCACGGCATCTAGTTCATCTACTCTGACTATGATCTCGTGCAGCTCTACCCGCTCGCCACTCGTCCCGGAGCCAAATGACACATCGCCAAATTGTAAATCCAGCGTGGTCATCGGGATATAGATATCGCTGTCGGGGTCGCCTCTGAGGTCCAGATCTTCGGCCTCCCCGCGCCCGGCGCCGCCGAGCACGCCGATCACGCGGTAGCGCAGGCTGCCCACACTGATAACATTTCCGATCGCGCCCCCGAACGGGAAAAGAACTTCCTCGACCTTGCGGCCGAGAACGCAAACGTTGCCGCGCCCGTGCATGTCGCGGGAATCAAAAAATCTTCCCTCACCGATTCGCAGATTTCCCACTTGCAGATACCATGGCGATGTGCCGACTATGTTGGTAACGAAGTGCCGCGAACCGTGCCGGGCTGTTTCCCTTATTTTTCTCGCCTGCGCGATTACGGAGACGTTCGGCACGTTTGCGTTTATACGCTCGGCATCGACATACCTGAGGCCGTACTCTATGATCATGTCGTCGGTATCCTCATCGCGGGGCGGCTCGACGCTCTGGATGATTATGTTGTGGCTCCCGAGCGCGGCAATCTGCTGCTGGGCCTCATGGCCCGCGCCCTGGCCTATTGCAAGCATTGCAATAACCGAGCATACGCCGAAAGTGATGCCGAGCACGGTGAGCCCGCTGCGCATCTTATGCCGCCAAAGGCTTTTGAATCCTATTTTAAGAAGTCTTTTAGCTCTGAATTCTATAATCATGAATTTGAATTTTTGCTCAAACGTTAAAAAGTCCCCTGAATGCCTGAAAAGGGTGAAAGATGTTTCGCCCCTACGAACTATATATATATACAAACATACGGGCTAATTCTTTTTCAAAACGGAACTTGAAAAAGAATTAATGCTAAGCGCCTAGCCGGCCGTCGGACATGTGAAAAGTTTTCTGGCATTGCGCGCCGACTTCTGCATCGTGTGTGACTACTATCAGCGTTGCGCCGCGTTGATGGAGGTCATGCAGCAGGGCGAGTATGTCGGCACCGGTTTTTGAATCCAGGTTGCCCGTAGGTTCGTCGGCCAGCAGTAGCAGCGGGTCGCTCGCCATCGACCTGGCTATGCCGACCCGCTGGCGTTCTCCGCCGCTGAGCTGAAGCGGCTGGTGCCACAGTCTTTTCTCCAATCCTACAAGTTCGGCCAGCTTAAGCGCTCTTTCGCGGCTCTCCCGTTCGGAGAGCCCCTTGTAAAAAAGAGGCACCTCTATGTTCTCCACCACGTTCAGTTGAGCGATAAGGTTGTATGACTGGAATATGAATCCTATCTTACTACAACGCACCTCGCTGAGCCGGTTGTCGTCAAGTCCGCTGACGTCATGGCCGTCGAGCAGGTAACAGCCCTCCGTAGGCCTGTCAAGACACCCCAGCATGTTCAGCATGGTGCTCTTTCCCGAGCCGGAAGGCCCCATAACGGCAACCATCTCGCCGCTGCGGACTGCCATGTCAACGTTTTGGAGCGCTTTAACCGTAGTATCGCCCATCCGGTAGAACTTTGACAGGTTCTGTAGCTCTACTATGTTCTCCGGCATGTTTTGTAGCTCCTGTAAACTTAAATTGTTGTGCGGCTGCTACAACAAAATACGATCCATACGCCCTGTATAGGACCTATACGACTTATATGACCTATTTAACACAACATACTGATGCCGCAGATAATTATGCAACAGGCTCACTATGGGCGTTTTATGAAAAAAACGGCTCACTCGCGTCGCCCGCTTCCGTCGCCCCTTCCCGTCCCGTCGCCTCTTTCTTGCCTTTCGCGCCGTATATCCGCCGGGTCGGTTTCCCGCAGTCTTTCCAATATTCGCTCGCGTGTTTCGGGATCGGCACTTTCAAATCTCTCCATAACACGCTTTTTTGTCTCCGGGTCGGCTCCTTCCAGCATCTGCTCTATTGTATCCGGGGGGCTGTCTTCGCTTTCGGGCTCCGGCCCGGGAGCAAGCATGGGATCGACGGCGGGCACACCGTCATCTTCCGGATCTTTTTGTGGGAGAGTAACTACCACCGGGTGGCGCGGCGCCCGTTCGGGTTGTGCCAGGAGCACCAGATCGCCCTCTCCCAGCCCTCGTCTTATCTCTACATGCGTGTCGGTGTAGTAGCCGAGTTCGACCTCACGCAGCTGCGGCCCGTCGTCTCCGGCAACCCAGCACATGCGGCGTCCTTCCCGCGTAAATACGGCGTGTATCGGTATGCTCAGTGCGTCCGGCACTTTTGCTATCTCTATTTCCGCCGTGGCGCTCATCCCCGGTTTGAGGTCGTTCTCGACGTCATCGGTAAATGCCACGTCGGTTTCGTACCCGCTGCTGCCGCCGGTGAGTGCGCGCATCCCGAATTGCTGGGAGGCCATGGGGCTGATGCGTCTTACCTCGCCCCTCCAGGCATCGTCAGGCATAGCGTCGATACGGATATCCGCCGTCTGGCCCGTTCTTACCATCCGGGCCTGGGTTTCGGCAACCTCCACGCGTGCCGCGAGCGTTGAAAGATCGGGCATGGTTATGATGGTCTGTCCCTCGCGAACTGAGAGACCGGCCTGCACGGGGCTGTTTCTGAACTGCCTGGGGTTGGTTGTGGACGCATACACTATCAGCCCCGGGCGCGTGGCTTTTACGGTCGAGTTTTCGATCATCTGGTGCAGCCTTTCCAGTCTTTCCTTGCGCAGGTTG
>PWZK01000219.1 GCA_003567495.1 Candidatus Brocadiaceae bacterium | reverse complement strand
TCGCTTATTGATGGAAGGTTCAGATGGAACAAACGAAGAAAAAAGAGATTGTAGAGCAGTTTCAGTCGTCGCCGGAAGACACAGGGTCGCCGGAGGTTCAGATAGCCCTGTTGACCGAACGTATAAGGGAAGTGACAGATCACCTTCGTGAGCACAAAAAAGATTTTGCCTCGAGGCGCGGCTTGCTGCAGATGGTCGGTAAGCGCTCTTCCTTGCTTAAATATCTCAGAGGCAAGGATGAGGAAAGGTATCAAAAGATTATGAGCGAGATAGGAAGATAGAATCCGTCCACCCGATGCGCTCGTATCCGGAGTCCTTTATGAGGGCGACGGCGCCGTTGTGCTTCGGTCGGCCGGAATGTGATGTTTGTTGTTGAAAATGGAATTTAAGTAAATGGTGTGCCGACGCTTCTCTAATTATGGATTATGGCGGCGCCGGGACAAGTTTTGGAGGAGAATATGTCGTATTTGACGAAGAAGAAAAAGATTGCGGGAAGAGACCTTGTTTTGGAGACGGGCAAGCTTGCCAGGCAGGCGCACGGTTCGGTACTTGTGACTTATGGGGAGAGCGTTGTTCTTTCAACGGTCGTGGCAGAGGCTTCGGAGAACCTGCCCGATTTTTTCCCACTCACTGTTGACTATCGTGAAAATCAGTACGCGGCGGGGCAGTTTCCGGGCGGCATTTTCAAGCGAGAGGGGCGGCCCACACACAAAGAAATACTTACGATGCGTCTTATAGATCGTCCAATAAGGCCGCTTTTCCCCGAAGACTACCGCCAGGAGGTTCTCGTAACCAGCTTTGTGCTGAGTGCTGATAAGGAGAACGATCCGGATATTCTAGGTGTGATCGGAGCTTCCGCGGCCCTGAGTGTCAGTGATATCCCCTGGAACGGCCCGCTCGGCGCTTGCAGGGTTGGCCTCGTTGAAGATGAATTTGAGCTGAACCCTTCTACGGCGCAGCGTGAGTTGAGCGAGCTGGAACTCGTCGTGGCCGGCTCTTCGGATGCGGTGGTCATGGTAGAAGGCAGCGCAAAGATCATACCCGAGGATGATATTCAGGTTGCGATAAGACTGGCACAGGATGCAAATGTAGAGGTGGCCGAGTTTATCAGCGAATTTGCCAAGGAGGCCGGCAAATCCAAGCGGACATATGTCCCGCTGCCTTCGATAGATGACCTGACCGAAAAACTGGAGGCGGAATTCGGTGCCGCTCTCGACGATGCGAGCCGCACGATCGTCAAACAGGAACGCAGCGCAAAGATGAAAGCGGTTAAAAAAGAGGCCCGTGAGAAATATTGCTCCGCACCGGCCTCGGACGAACAGGAGTGTGTCGATGGCAAGGAACTGGAAAGGGCCTTCGAACAGATGGAAGCCCGGTGCGTGCGCAGGCAGATTATTGAGGAGAACCGTCGCTACGACGGCAGAGCTCCTGAAGACCTGCGCGAAATAAGCTGCGAGGTGGGCGTTTTACCCCGGACTCATGGCACGGGTCTTTTCACACGCGGCGAGACGCAGGTTTTAACCGCAACTACGCTGGGCACGGTCGATGACGAGCAGCGCGTCTTGGACCCCATAGTTGCGGAAGACCCGAAAAAGTTTATGCTTCACTATAATTTCCCCGGCTGGAGCGTCGGTGAAGTATGGTTTCCGAGAGGCCCCAAGCGCAGGGAGATTGGTCATGGTGATCTTGCAGAGCGCGCGTTGGAAACGGTGCTGCCGGACAGGGAAGGGTTTCCTTACACGATCCGCCTGGTCTCGGAAGTGTTGGAATCAAACGGTTCATCTTCGATGGCCTCGGTTTGCAGCGGTACCCTGAGCCTTATGGATGCGGGCGTGGGGATCTCAGACCCGGTCGCAGGCATCGCCATGGGTGTCGTTTGCGAGGACGGGAAAGAGGTCGTTTTGACCGACATATCCGGCGTTGAGGATCATTTCGGCGATATGGATTTCAAGGTCGCCGGAACTCAGAACGGAATAACCGCTCTTCAGCTCGACATAAAGACAAGCGGTGTCAGCCAGGAACTGCTTGCGCGTGTCTTCGAAGATGCGAAAAAAGCTCGCATTGCTATTCTCAAGGAAATGCTGAGCACGCTGAGAGAGCCCAGGGAAACCACATCGCCCTACGCGCCCCGCATACTCATGGTCCAGATAAACCCCGAGAAAATCGGTATGCTTATCGGTCCGGGCGGCAAAACGATCAGGCGCCTGGAAGAAGAATACGGGTCCAATATTGAGGTTGAGGACGATGGCACCGTGACGCTTTCGTGTGAGGCCAACAACGAGGACTCCGATGTCGAGGGGCTGGCCGAATATGTAAACAATATGGGTCGTGATGTAGAGGTTGGGAAAATATACGATGGTAAAGTCACCGAGATAAAGGATTTTGGTCCGATAGTAGAAATTCTCCCCGGCAGCGATGGGCTCTGTCATATCAGTGAGCTCGCCGACGGTTATGTAAAAGATGTGGAAAGCATCTGTAAGATAGGTGATACCATCAAAGTGAAAGTTCTGGCGGTTGAGGGCAACAGGATCAAACTCAGCCGGAAAGCGGTCATGCAGGAAGAAAGCACCGAAGAGTAGTTCTTGCCGCTTTTTACTTGATCTTGAGAAAGGGGTTGGCCCCGAAGGCAGGGCAGCCCCTTTTTTTATTTCAGATGCCGGTCTGGTAAGCGGGCGTCCACCTCGGTGCACCCGTATGTTTGCGCATGTATTCGTAGGGGCGAAATATCTTTCGCCCTTTCAGGCGTTCCGGGGATGTTTTAACGTTTGGACGAAAGATTTTTTGCCCATACAGACCGGTTTGAAAGGTAGTTCGCTGAAGTCCGTGTTTATCTGTCTTTATGATGCAGAAGATAGAGTTGTAGCTGACACATGATATGCCATGCAGAAAGAACAGGAACATGTAAATATTCTCGTGGCCGATCCTGATTCAGCGGGTGCGGAGCCGCTCGTGCGCATTCTGCGTTCAATGGACCATGCATGTACGGTTGAGACAGATTTTCGCCGTGCGCTGGATATGGTGCGCTCGGGTAGATTCGACGTTGTCGTGGCAAACCTTGATTTCGGCGGCGAAGAGCGTGGGCTGGAGCTGCTGAACTCCGCCCGCAGCGCAGGCCCGGAGGTGCAGTTCGTTCTTATCTCGGACCAGGACGACGCCGACACCACCGTAACGGCAATGAATATGGGTGCTACCGATTTTTTGCATCCACCTGTGAATCCCGCGGAACTTTCCGTTATGCTCAGCAGGGCGGCACGTTATGTAGCGCTTGAGCGCGACAAAAAGTATCTGCAAAGACAGGTGGCCGAAGAAAACGAACTGGGAAATATCGTGGGCAACAGCAGGCCCATGCGGCGGGTCTTTGACCGAATCAGACAGGCCGCGGCCACCGATGCCACGGTGTTGATCCTTGGTGAAACCGGTACTGGCAAAGAGCTTGTGGCCAGGGCGATACATTTCAACGGGGATCGCAGGAACCACAGGTTCGTTCCGCTGAACTGCGCCGGACTGGTAGAGACGCTTCTGGAAAGCGAGTTATTCGGGCACGAAAAAGGCGCTTTTACAGGCGCGACTACGGCAAGGGTCGGGATGTTCGAGCATGCAAACAACGGCACCCTGTTTCTCGATGAAATAGGCGATATGCCGCTCTCGAGTCAGGTTAAACTACTCAGGGTGCTGGAGCGAAACGAGATAGTGAGAGTCGGCAGTAACGAACCCGTAAGCGTGGATGTAAGGGTTGTAGCAGCTACACACCAGGATCTCTCCGCGAAAGTAAAAGACAGATCCTTCAGGGAAGACCTTTTCTACAGGCTTAACGTCGTTTCCATAAGATTGCCGCCACTGCGTGAGAGAAGGGAGGATATTCTCCTGCTTACCGACCGCTTTCTTAAACAACTCTCGGAACAATACGACAAGTCGGTACATGGACTCGGGCCGGAAGTAAGGAAGATTCTATACCGTTATGATTGGCCGGGTAATGTGAGGGAATTGCGAAATTGCCTGGAGCACATGGTGGTGCTGTCAGACGACTGCGTTTTGACTGAATATGAGCTGCCCGATTATCTTTCCAGCCAGCTAAAGCTCACGGCGGGGGACGATTCCATAGATACTATGGCCGGGCAGCCGCTGGATGATGTGGAAAAGGTTCATATTGGCCGCACGCTTAAGCTGGTGGACGGTAACCGCGAGAAAGCCGCCGATCTGCTCGGCATCGGGGAAAGAACGCTGTACAGAAAAATCAGAAAATATGATCTGGGGTGACCCGAACCGCACAAGCCGTAGCGACGAGACGATTTTATGACTTGGGCCTGTTGTACAATCCACCTCTTACGGAGGACATTAATAACCGAAGTCGCTATCGGGATCGGGATCGCTATCGGGATCGAATAAAAATGG
>PWZK01000068.1 GCA_003567495.1 Candidatus Brocadiaceae bacterium | reverse complement strand
GAATTTTTTTTCGTTTGTCATTTGAGAATTACGACGCAGGCAGGGTTTATATATTTTTCGGTTCGGTTGTAAGTGTTATAATGAGCTTGCTAAAGCTTTTGTTTATTCTGAAGTTGGGGGGAAGTTTGGCAGATTGACTTACCGATACTACGCCATCAATATCCCGGATAAGTGCTATCAAAGCGAGCCGATTCTTCCTCATGCAAACCTTCCAAACAGTTAGGACGATTGCAGATCACCCATTTTGTTACACCGCCATGCCCCTAAGCTCATATCCTAACGAGTTCCGTTTTCCAAGCCGTTCGGTGAAAGTGTAAACATATCGACGAGCTGCTGGTTGTCCATCTCAGTGATCCATGATTCGTCCGAAGAGCTGGATATCAGCTGTTGGGAGAGCTCTCGTTTGTCGTATATCATCCGATCGATTTTTTCTTCTACCGTGCCCTTCGTTACAAATTTATGGATCAGCACATTACGCGTCTGGCCAATGCGGAACGCGCGATCGGTGGCCTGGTTTTCCACGGCGGGATTCCACCAACGATCGAAATGAATCACGTGATTTGCACGCGAGAGGTTAAGCCCCACGCCGGCGGCCCTTACCGACACAACCATGTAGGGGAAGTACTGGCGTGAGTTTTGAAACTCATTCACCATTTTCTGACGATTTTTAACCGATACCCCACCATGCAATGAGAAACCGGGGTGGCCGAAGGTTTTTTCCAGCAACTCATTCAGTGGCTCTATTATCTCGCGGAATTGGGTAAAAACAAGCGCTCGCTCATGCTTGGCCGCAACTGTCTCACAAATCTCTCGCAAGCGCGAGAATTTGCCGCTGTCCTTTTCCCTGTAAGCGCCTGCCCCGGAATATTGGTCGGGATGGTTGCAAATCTGCTTGAATTTCATAAGTGACGACAGAACAAGTCCGCGGCGCTGCATACCCTCGGCTTCCTCGACCGCATCTTTCAGCTTCTCCACCAGGTCCCGATAAATTATCACCTGTTTTGCCGAGAGTTCGGCGTAAGACTTTATCTCCACCTTTTCAGGGAGATCGTCGATAATCGTCTTGTCAGTCTTCAACCGCCGCAGTATATATGGGGTTACAACTCTTCGGAGCCGCCTGTACCCGCCCCGGGAATCCTGAATTTTCTTAACAGTTTCTTTGAATTCCTGTGAACTGCCCAACAGGCCGGGATTAAGGAAATCAAATATACTCCAGAGGTCTGAAAGGCGATTTTCTACAGGTGTACCGGTAAGGACAATCCGGTTATCGCACTGGAGTTTTTTAACAGCCCGGGTTTGGAGTGTCTTTGGATTTTTTATCGCCTGTGCTTCGTCCAGCACAACATAATGCCATTTTTGCGCCCGGAGCCAGTCGTCGCGATGGACAATGCCGTAGGTTGTTATTACGAGCTCGTATTGCCGGAGTTCGGCTGCGCGGATTTCTTCTCGCTCCTGCGTTTTCAGGTTGGAGCCGTGGAATACCAAGGTTTTCAGCTCCGGCAGGAAACGCTTAATTTCATCACGCCAGTTCCCGATCAGCGACGCCGGCAGCACAAGCAGAGATGGAGCTTCCGCCCGATTGCGTATCAAACTAAAGAAAGCCAGGGCCTGTATGGTTTTTCCCAGTCCCATATCGTCGGCCATGCAGGCGCCGAAACCCAGCGAGTCAAGAAGCATCAGCCAGTTGAGGCCTTGCTGCTGATAGGGGCGCAGCTGCGCCTTGAAACCCTTCCGTGGGGATGCCTCACGCACTAGCGATGGATCAGCGAGCTTGCGCGTGGTCCCGGCCAGCCACTCGCCGAACTCCACCTCTGCATCGGCACTTAGCTCGCCTATGGATTTCTCCGGGCTGAGGAGCAGTTTCATTGCATCACGCATACTCAAGCCGCCTTCAACCATTTCCTGCGCTTTTTCATAGGCATCCAGGGTCCTGGCCAGACGCTGTCGATCGACTTCCACCCATTTGTTTTTTATCAGGGCAAGCCCGGAAGTTTCCTCCAGCAGCGCCCTTGCCTCTTCCTGAGAGAATTCCTTTCCCCCCAGCATTATTTTCGGCGAGCATTCGACCAGAGCACCGAGCCCAAGCGATGAAGGCTTTTTCTCGCCTATATTCAGGCTCATGTTCACCCTTGCAGATTTATTGGTCCACCAGTTCGGTATGCGGCATTTTATACCGGCGTTTTCGTAAACAGGGGTTTCTTTGAGGAATGTAAGTGCCCGGTCCGGCTGAAATGGGATCGGATGAAAGATGTGGCCGGATTCAAGCAGCGAGTATATAAGTTCGCTTTCGGCGGCGGCCTTGTAGACCGTAGAAAGCAACTCGAGAAGTTTGGATCGGTCACTGCCGTATTCAGAAAGAGCATTTTTAAGCGGCACATGGTGTGTCTTCCCTTCTTCGCCGATCCGCGTGGAATATGTGGCAAGAAATGCGAAAGGCGCCGATGCGTCTTTTTTGCTTTCAACAAGATGGAAAAATACGCGGCCCGCCAGCTGGAGATCCGGCCGGAGGCCATGCAAAAGAGACTCAACAGTGCCTTCGTGTGTGTAGGCAGTTTTTTTAAATGACTGGTTCAGTTCTTCCCAGAACCCGAGCGCACGATCGAAGCTGAGATATTCCTGTCCGGGAAAAGGCGGGGCATTGAGAATCCAGTCCTTAAGTTCCTCTTCCGGCGGCGGCACCTGTGCTGCATCACGCAGCTCTTCCAGGTCCGGGGTCATCGCCAGTTTTCCGGCAAAATTCGCAGCGAGAGATCGCCAAAACTCCACCGACTCGGGCAAAGGGGCCTGTTCAGGGGCGAATCCGAGCTTGAAAAGCCACGAATCAGGCTCGGAATGGAAATTCCGAAAGGTTTTTTCTTGCAGGTGCTCGGACTCTTCGGAAGGGGCGGTTTCCCCCTTCCGCCATTCGAGCAGAAGATCTTCGCGGGTTAAAATGGAAATGAGTTGTTCGGATTGGCGCTTGTTCATAACTTGCGACACCTGTAGACCCCTCTTGAAACCTTCTCGAGCCATCCTTTGCGGTAGGTCCTCTGCAACGTATTTGTAATCCTGGTGGAAGGCCATTCCGGTAGCACCGGTTTCAAATCAGCGGCCCTAAAGGTTTCATCAGCGCGCCGGGCGGCTTGCATAAACTGGCCGATAACACTGCCTGCAGGTGGTTTGCCGGAGGATTTTTTTGGTTTGGACCTTGCGCCGCCGCTTTTGTCCGGATCTGCACTCTTTTCCGTATTGCTTTTCTGCCCGGTTCCGGCCTGCCCAACCTCCTCGGACGGAGGCAGGGGGGCTGCATCAGGAACGGAATCGTCCATTTCGATCCCAAAAACATCCCCAAGGTCGGCATTGTCAATGACGCCGTCGCCGGCGGCCTCGTCGGCTTTTTCCATTAAGGTGGAAGTGCTGTCGGTTAGTGTCCTGTCCACCAACTCTTCCATCGATACGTTGCGAAGTGTGAACAGCAGCTCCGGTTTATCATCGAGACGGCTTCCTACTCCATAAAGCACGGCTGCGATATGTTTACACATCGAAGCAGAATCCGGACATGAACATTCGAAGGAAATTTCCCCGGGGTCGGGATATATGCCGTCTTTTTTTGCGAAAAACAGTTCCTTCAAATCGGAAGGAAACTTACCGGCCAGCATACCCGAAAGAGACTCCACTGAGGAAAGAGTTTCGCGGCACAGCTTGCTCCATTTCGAATCCGACAGCTTTTTTACAGAGATCAGCACTGTATACGGATTGCTACGGCTCCCCTGGACCATACCGGTTATTTTTCCCTCTTCAATGTCCAGATTAAGCACAGCGCCATAGCGGACATATTTTCTGCCTCGTCCCACGCGGTTTGCCAGGTCAGCGTAACGTTCGAGATTCTCGCACCAATGTTCCCCCCACCACGTTTTGGCTATTTTTCTCCCCTCGACCTGAATGGGCTGAATATCATATTTTTTCTTAAGTTTCTCCGCAGCTTTACGGTTGCGCTTTTTGTATACGCTTACCGGCACATATTGGGGATACCCTCGATACCTTCCCATGACATATACTCTGGATTGGAAAATTATAAAAGAAAGCGGTAAGATTCCTTTGTCTTAACATGTTTTCCCTGGTAGAAGGATACGACCCTACACTATAAGAAATTATCCGGATTGGATCAAACCGGAAGAACCAAAAATATTATCTCTGGTGAAAACTTTAGACATGATATAAATGTAAAAATTTCAAGATAGAGAAAATTTAAAAATATGAATATAAAAGTGAAAAAGAGATAAGGCCCCGGCTTTTGACCGGGGCCCGCTCCTTTGCATTTTTACCGGTCGGCGGATGAAGGGCTTTTTTTCACCTTCCAGAACTCCCAGCCGTTTGCAACTCCTTTCTTGCCGAGATTGCCCGCCTTTCGCTGTTTTTCTGT
>PWZK01000014.1 GCA_003567495.1 Candidatus Brocadiaceae bacterium | reverse complement strand
TTTTTTCATCCTCTTAAGTTTCTTTGCATCTTCAAAATTGCTGACTACGATCCCCGACCCACCCGCATAGCTCATCACCCCTTCGACCTCGGCATGGCCGGGGTCTCCTACTATAATGCATATATAACCGCGAGCGGAAAACCGCTTGACGATCTCCTGAACCTTGCTCACATGGGGGCATGTTGCATCGATCACTTTTTTTGAGACGCTGCGCACCTCCTCCAAACTTTCCGGCGATACCCCATGAGCCCTTATCACTATCGTGCCGGCATTAGTAAAAGGTTTGTTTTCATCTATTCCGCCAATCCCCTTTGACTCGAGCGTTTCAAGCACCTGGCGGTTGTGTATCAGCGGGCCGAGAGTACGGATGGGCCTCGGCGATACCGAATCGTCGGCGGCGTTAAGACAAAAATTCAGGGCCCTTCTTACACCCATGCAAAAGCCTGCATGACGCGCAACAATAATTTCCAACGGCTCGGACATTGCATTTTACCTTGCAAAAGTATGCGATTATGTGGACAATTATATATAGACACGTAGTATTAAGCAAAACAATTCCCGACCGGAGGCTTCTTTGATGGACAAACTATGTTTCAAATTTCCCGGACTTCCCCGCTCCGGGGTGTTTTATGGCCTTTTAAAGGTGCCTGCACAAATATTGCCGGTCGCAGCGCTGCTCATAGGGGTGTTTGCCGCCTGCCCGCCTTCTTTGCCCGCCGGTGAAACGGGCAAACATGAGCCTGATACGGCTGAGCAAAAACAGGAGATTTGTGTTGTGGGTTTCGCCGAGAGTCTGGATGCAGGCACGAAATTGCACATAGTATCCGGTGGCAACAACATATTTGAACGTTATACCGTGGCCATGCTGGAATATGCCCTGGCGGCAAACGGGCACGTGGTGACACAGTCCGTTCTGCCGGAGCTTACAACCGCAGATATAATTGATATGGAAACGCCGCCCGCCCGGATTTTGAGTAAAAGCGAGTCCGCCGACTACCTGCTTTTTTTGAAGCATGAGAGTACTGAAGAGAAAGAATCTGTTTTTGAAATGAATCTGTGGGATCCGCAGACCCAGCGCACCAAAAAACTTTTTTCCCTCCGAATCACCTTTCCCCACCACCTGGCAGACCTGGAGGACGCCGTGCCGGAACATCCACCGAGAAAGGATATGGCATGGCAAAAACTTTTTATGGAACTGGTCGAATCCTGTGATCCGATCGGGATTGACACCGAAAAAGGCCGGGCGAAAGCGGAAGGCGGATTTTTTTTCTCCGGAGGTTACTGGACCCGGGCCGCCGACAGCTTCGCAAAAATGACTCACGAAGCCGCAACGGACTGTTTTCTGAGCAAGGTTATGGCTCTGAAGTGGTCGGGAAGTAAAGATGAGGCGATGAAACAGGTAAACGAAATGTTGAAAATTTATCCCGACAGCGGCCCGCTGTACGCGATAAAAACCTGGCTGTCTTTCAGAGAGGGTGAAACTGAAGACGCATTGATGCTTCTGGAGCAGGCGCGTCTTTCCGATGTGTCGCGTGAGAACTATTATTTTTTCGCACGATACATGATCCTGCAACAGGACGGGAAGGTGGAAGAGGCTGAAAATTCGCTTCTGAAGTCCGCCGAAGCACTGCATGATACCGTCTTCATCCAGCTACATGCGGCGCGTCATTACTGGAGAAAAATAGAGCTTGAAAAGGCCGTGAAGTTCTACCGCCGGGCGATCGATGCTGGAGCGACAGGAGCAGAGCCATATGTTGAACTGGGGCTGGCCCTGGACTCCGCCGGCGACTCAAAGGGAGCGATTAAAGCGTTTATGGACGCGTTCCGGCATGAAAAGGGCGATCTGTCGGTGGCCAGGCATCTTTCTTACCTTCTTCGCTCCGAAGGCAGGTACAAAGATGCTCTCAAGGTCCTGGCCGAATGCGTGGATGCCAACCCGGAGAGTGCAGTTGCGGCCGTTGCTCTCGGCGACCTGAGTCTCTACGGCTGGCGCATTGATGACAGTATAGAAGCCTACAGAAAAGCCGTCGAAAGAGACCCCGAATCCGGCTACGCCAGAGTAGCTCTTGCATGTGCCTTTCTGCTAAGGAGGGAAACAGACAGGGCAATAGAAATATTGGATGAATCTCTCGGAAAAAACCGCGGCGATGCCCGAACGCTCCTCATGCTCGGGGAAGCAATGCTTCACAGCGGAGAATTGAGTGAAGCGATCAAATATCTGGAAGCTGCTTCCAGAGATTCCGAGCACGAATACATGGCCCGGGTGGCACTTTCCAATGCCCTGCTGAAAATTGAAGATTTCAACAGGGCGATCCGTGAAGCGCAACTGGCCGTTTCCTCCAAACCGGATCCCATCACCTTCGCGGCATTGGGCCGCGCGTTCTTGAAATCGGGCCGACGCCGCGATGCAAGACACGCCATAGAGAAGGGCCTGAGAAGCTTTCCCGACTCCCCGGATCTTTTATGTGCCAATATCGAACTTGTGCTTTTCAATGCCGCTGATACCGACGCTGAAGAAGAAAGACTGAATCTCTATCGGCAGGCGCTGTCGCTGGCGGAGAAAACAATAGAAGTAGATCCTTTCCATCTGGATTCATACCTGCTGGGCGGCTATGCCGCGCTCGGAATGGAGGACTTTGAAAAATGCGCTGATTTGTGGAAAGAAGCGGCAAAGCTCGACCGATGGGACGCCGACCTGGCATGGAAACTTGCCCGCTTATATCACGACCGACTCGACGCACCCGAAAGGGCAAAACCACATTTCGAACGCCATATCGAACTCGGAGGCCATTACAGCGACGAGGCGAGACGTTTTTTGGACAGATAAAATCAGGGCTATAATTCTTTTCGAAAACGAACTCGAAAAGAATTAATAAAACGACAACGGCGGGACGAGAATTACGAATTACGAATCAACGGCAACGACAAAGACAACGACGAATATCCAATATCCAAGTTACTGCGTCATTCACGTTCTTCGGCCGTTTTTATACTTGAAAACAAAATAGCAATCAATATAATTCGAGGCAGGCGATGTGCCACTTCGTAATATTTGATGTGGTACATGCCTTCCTGCCTTTGTCGTTGGAAGGGCTTCGGACAGCCTTACGATACGAACGGCGTAATCGATAAGCCGACCTTCCAGATCATATCGTCGTTCCTTTGTCATTGGATATTGGGTGTTGGATATTGGATATTCACTTTTTTGCATATCGACAATTTGTTGTCGATGTTGCGATATTAAGCGCCTATAGGACCTATATGCTACAACGTACTGAGACCATCGGCAGTTGTGCAACGGTCTCACTAACAGCGATTATGTTTTGAAACCTGAAAACGGCAAAAGAGTATACTTACCATGCGCAGATGGGAAGGCAAAAAAATGCTTCTTGTGGCCAATCCGGTCAGCGGTCACGGGAAAATCCGAAGACACTTAAAACGGGTGTCCAACACATTCAGAGGTGCAGGACTCCGCGTCGATACGGTAATTACCGAAGGCCCCGGCTGCGCACGTGAAGCGGCCTCCGGATTCACCGGCGATCTTATCGTCTGCTTCGGCGGCGACGGCACGTTCAACGAGATCCTGAACGGCGTTGACCTGTCAGGCCCCGTGCTTGCAGTTATCCCGGCCGGCACCGGGAATGTGCTGGCAAAAGAGCTGTCCATTCCGCCACAGCCGTGCAAGGCAGCCCGGGCAATCATAAACGGGAAAGCTATCACGTCGGACGTCGGCCGCGTCGACGCAAGACGCTTTGCATGTATGTGCAGTGCGGGACTGGATGCGCATATCGTCAGGATGCTCCATGAGAGAAGAACGGGCAACATAACCCAGTTTCACTACCTGCCGCACCTGCTGAAAAACGTGATAGACCCGCCCGGATGGGAAATCGGTGTCGAGCTCGACGGCGTGGCGCATGCAGAAAAAGTAAATCTTGCCTGCGTCAGCAATACGAGAAGCTACGGCGGGCCGATAGAACTTACTCCGCATGCCGATTCTCAGGACCGCCGTTTTGATATAACCGCCGCACGTGTGGCGTCGCCGCTGGATATTCCGGCTGCGGGACTGGCCGCACTGACCCGCGGGATGACCGAGTGCGGTTTCACGCGCTGCGGCCGGGCGAGCCGTGTAAGACTCACCGCCCGGCGGGATGATAATGTTCCTTACCACATAGACGGCGACTACGGGGGCAGTCTGCCGGTGACGGTGAAAATGGAACCCGAGCCGATGAGGGTTATAAGCGCCTAATTCTTTTTCAAGACTTCGCTTGAAAAAGAATTACCGTGGCTGCTCTTGCGTTATCGGTCAAATATTCTTACAATAGAGATGTTTCTTTTTCCCAATTCAAAATCTGCGAAAAGGGTAGGTAATTATGGTCGAGTTCTGTCATCTTCACAATCACACC
>PWZK01000085.1 GCA_003567495.1 Candidatus Brocadiaceae bacterium | reverse complement strand
TACCATTTCACTAGTACTATACATGAAGAAACGCGTGAAATAAGCGGGACAGGGAATACTGTGTACGTGGAGCAAAGGAGTTTATAAACCGAGGTCGATTATGCATAGTCGAGAAATTCACAACGCACGTAATTTATCTCTTGCAGAGGGGTTGTGGGGTTTCGGTATGGGTTTTATAGTCCCCCTTACGGTAATGCCGCTTTTGCTCAGACAGTTCGGGGCGGGGGCTGTAGAGCTTGGATTTTTCTATAGTATGGCTTCCGGTGGATTCCTTCTTACCCAGCCCATCGGTATGTTTCTGTCCCGTCATGGAGCCGGGAAAAAGCGTGTTTTGGTCCTGGTCAATACCTGGATTACGCTACCTGTTTTTATCTTTATGGCTGCTGTAGTGCTGATTTTAGGTAACGAACCCGATTGGCACAGGCCTGTCAGGATAATGCTTCTGGGGGCATTCAGCTTACGAATGTTGTCGGTAGGAATAATACTACCTCTCTGGCAGGATTGGATAAATGCGCTCTTTCGAACCGAGAACAGAGGTCGGGTTACGGGGCTTTACGCTGCTATGTCGGCAGGAGGTGTTATGGTGGGCACCTTGATCGCTGCCACAGTCAGGCGAGCTTTGGTATTTCCAGAGAACTATGCCTGTCTTTTAATGATAGCTTCCATATTTTTTGCCGCCAGCTTTACCGCAATGGCGTTTGTGGATAGCGGCAGTGTGCCGCAGAATTTGGCGGGGAAGCGCCCCAGTTTGGGAGAGCTAATTCACAGGTTTTCTCTTTCACTGAGGGATTCCAATTTCGTTCATTACCTTGTTGCACGCCTGCTGCTTACAACAGGCGGGGCTGCGGTAGCTTTTTTTGCGATTTATTTTCAGAGTGAGGTTGGGGGGGGGTTGAAAGAATCTGTCATAATAGGAATGGGAGCAGCTGTAATGCTACCACAAGCGGTTTCAAGTTACTGGCTTGGAAAGCTCGGTGATCGGCGCGGACACCGGTGGGGAGTGCTGGTAGGTGGTTTTGCTCAGGTGGCGTCAATCGGCACAGCATACGCCGGACGCGGGTACTGGGCATGTTTGTTTTCTTTCCTGCTGCTCGGTATCGCTTATGCCGCCGGGTGGGTATCGCATCAAAATTTCATTTATGAAACCTGCCCGCATGATAATCGCATAGCCCATCTGACCCTGAGCAACCTCGTGCTAAGTCCAGTGGTTCTACTCCTCCCCCTGGGCATTGGAGCGATAATCAGTTTAACGAACATTTCATGGGGACTGGCTATATGTCTTGGGATAAGCGTCGCGGGAATGTTTTATCTTTTATTTTTTGTACATGAGCCACGGCTTATAGTTATCGGTCAGCCCCGGCGGAAACTCCCTCTTTGGTTGAGAAAATATGTAAGAAGGGAAAAAGAACTTGAGGAAGCTACTGCGAAGGAAAAATGATTTTGGACTTGCAGGCATATCTGCTGAAAGTGCTCGGTGATTCTTTGAAACATTTATTCACACGGGGGCATTTTTACCCTTCCTTCAAAATTTATTGCCGAAATGGATGAAGGAAAACATGAACTTGCAGAATGAACAAAACCGACCAAGGCAGCATACCGGCTGAAATGATACGGCAGTGGATGGATGCACAGATATCCGAACTCCAACCGTCCGGTTCGGGGCTATATAACGTAGTCTATTCTTTTTATCCCTTCCGGACGCCAGGCAGGAGATATTGTGTCGGGGTATGAGTTGGATTTAAGAAGCGACCCCCTGAACACTGAAAACTCACCAAACCTGTCATTTATCCGGTCTATAGCATCGATTAAATCGCGCTTTTTGCGGTCTTCATAGAAAAGGGGTGCCTGATTGGATTCAGCCAAATTGCTAATGCTTACTCCAAGCATCCTTACCTCACTTTGCAATCTGAATGAACGCAGTATTGAAACGGATATGTTACAGATATCGATACCATCGCTTATATATCGTTTCACTGTCTTGCGTTTGGAGATAGTTGAAAAGTCAGCGTATCTTAATGTTAAACTTACCGTACGACCCTTGCATCCGGCTCTTCGCAGCCTTCTGCCAACCATCTCTGATAACTGGAGTATATATGCTTTGATAAGTTCTGGACTCCCAACATCTTTATCCAGTGTCATGCTGTGCCCGACAGATTTTGCAGGCGGTTGCCGGTCTGCCGGTATGACCGGACCCTGATCCATCCCCAGCGCCATGAAGTGAAGGCGCTCTCCAATCACGCCGAATTCACCTTTCAGTTCCTGCACCGGAGCCCTGCCAAGTTCGCCGCAGGTTCTTATGCCCATCTCTTTAAGTCTGCTTTCTATACGTGAGCCTATTCCTGTTACTTCACCTACAGGCAGATTTTCAAGCATATCTCTGGCTTCCTGATGATTTTCAATAACCACCAGCCCGTCTGGCTTTTGCATATCGCTTACAATTTCGCAATAAGTTTGTTTTGGCCGATGCCCATCGATGCCGTAATTCCGTATGTATACCGGATTGTTCTTTTTATATCCCGGGCCATGTCAACGGGACTTTTAAACAGGTGCGCAGTGCCGGTAATATCAAGAAAGGCCTCATCTACGGAATAGACCTCCACCAATGGCGTGTATTTTTTGTATAGCTCCACCAGATTGGTGCACGTGTCCACGTACCGCTGACTGCATCCCGGCACAAAAATAATTGACGGGCACTCTCGCCTGGCCTCCACGACGGTCATCCCCGTCTTAACGCCCCATTTTCTTGCTTCGTAAGAAGGACACGTTATAACAGTCCGCTTTCCCGAGCCTGTAACAGCTATGGGCTTGTTTCTTAATTTTTGATTTACCTGTTGTTCAACGGAGGCAAAGAAAGCGTCCATGTCGATGTGCATGATTATTCTTTGCAACTTATCCCTCCGTTTCAACCCCGGCAAGCCGCCAGGTGCAGGACTGAGTGTTATATCGCAGCTCATATAAATCCGCCCCGTCAGTGACGGAGAAGTGATGTACAACAGCACTTCCAGCCCGGCTTTGCCACCTGTAAGTTACAGAGTTTATGCGGTGCTGCCTGCCCTGCCATATGAACCATACGGGCTTAATTCTTTGATTACTTCCAAAGATAGCACCGACTTTGACCTGTTCGTTGATATGATTTTTCATGTTGATATTCTATATAAGATGTACCCCGGCTTAATCTTATTTTGTTGAAATAGACCTTAAAACCGACGCGACCTTTCCGACTATGGATACATTCGGATTGCCTGAATCGATAACAATGGGTTTATAGTCAGGGTTGGCCGGATTAAGCCGTATTTGATTGCCGTTTTTGTAAAACTTCTTCACCGTAGCTTCGTCATCTATTATTGCGACTACGGTATCGCCGTTATTAGCTTCCGGCTGCGGCTTAACGACAACATAATCTCCGTCTTGAATGTGGGCGTCGATCATACTGTCGCCCTCCACTTTCAGCAGAAAATTATCGGAACCGGACACAAATGATCTGTCAACAGCCACATAACCCTCCACATCTTCTATGGCCATATGGGGCTCCCCGGCCTGTATCCGGCCGGCCAAAGGAAGCTGGGCGGGCTGATGAGTCCTGTGGCTTTGGCAAAACTCGATACCCCTTGCCTTCCCAGAGCGGCGCATATACCCTTTTTTTTCAAGAACGAAAAGGGCGTTCTGGATGCTGCTATGTCCAGACAGGTGCAATGCAGTTTTTATTTCCCTGATTGTGGGCGGATACCCCTTTTCACGTGCATAAGCCTGAAGATATGCAAAGACTTTTTTTTGTAATTTTGTTAATGATTTCATAGGTACAAGTGTACCACATGCGGAGAGCTTTGTCAAAACAGGATGCTTAACCCGCATTTCATAAACCAACAGCAAAATTAACATAAACGACTGTTATGTTAAATCTTAAAAGCACATTTTACGATTTTTTGAGATCATACCCTGTATTTTGGCCTCTAAAAAGCGGTTTTACCCTGCGGGCGCACTGCCGGCGGCGCCTACTTTTTTGAAAAAAAGTAGGACAAAAAAATTTTCTTTTTATACGACAGAGTTTTTTCATGCCTTCACTCTTATTCCAGCCAACCCTGACTATAAACCCATTGTTATCAATACATTTCTTTCTCCTGAAACTTGAATATCGGGGGCTTATCGGCTATAGTTACAAGCGTGAGTGCCTGAAGGCACGGCCGTTTTTCAGCGTTCAATCGGGCTTGCTCGGAAGCCGAGAAATATATCCGAATGCTGAAAAAAAAGAGCTATTAAATTCGGGGGGCTCTGTCAAATTGTGACAAAGAGAGGAGACAGAAAGGAACTGTATATCGTCCGGAACGTTTCCGTCACCTATCCGATGGGCGATCTAATGGTTAAAGCATTGAGAAGCATTGACGTAAAAATCTACGATGGCGAGTTTCTGGTGATTTTGGGCCCCG
>PWZK01000145.1 GCA_003567495.1 Candidatus Brocadiaceae bacterium | reverse complement strand
TATCCAGCCGGAAGCTCTGTCGGCAATTTCAGCATATGCTCTTTTGGCGGCTTCAAGATGCTCAAGATTTTCGTGTATGTCTTCTCCGCCCTTGAGATAATCGCGTGTTCCCTTACGGGTAATCAAACCGAGCGCATGGGCTGGGTTGATATCAAGCCAGACATGCAACCGGGGCACGGGGATGCCAAAAACGCCATATTCCATTTTTTCAACCCACTCGTAAAACTCCTCACGGCCGGAACTCGATTCGATTTTCCCGCCCTGATGCGCCATGTTGGCGCTGACATACCTGTTGCAGATGAGAAATGTGCCTTCTCCAAGCCATTTTTTCATCTCCGACGACAACTCCCAGCGGTCGCATGCGAATGGAAGTGATGCGAAGTAAGGCCCTACTCCGGCCGCATCGGCGTACAGCTCGCCGCGCAGATACCGGGCTATCAGATCGCCGAAAAAACCCTCCTTATACCTTGGAAACTCGACATATTTTGCGGGATAACCCAGCTTCTGCAGGCGCGAGTGCAATTTCTTGCTCTGAAGCGTTTTTCCGCTGCCGTCTATACCGCAGATTACGATTAAACCACCCCTTTTATCACGCATCACATATCCGCTTTAATTATGTGGTTCACTGAGGACTTACTCGGGAGCTTTCATTCAGGAATTATCACTCTCGCGCTCCTGTTGCGAGTTTTTAACGATTGCATCTGCAACTTCTTCTACTTCGCCGGCATCTGCGCGATGCGAAACAAGCGCCACAAGCTCTTTTACGCCCCGGCCGTCCAGTTCGTTTATGAGTTCACGCACTTTCTCCGGCTCGCCGCGCACTGTGTATAGTATCACATCGCCCCTGCGGTGGGCCTGCATTCCTCTGGGGACGTCAAGCGGCGAATAAAGAGGAACCAGGGAAACTTCCGAAACTTCCTCCTCTCCGAATGTGTTGTCGTCTGGCATATTCTGGTAATTATTTGTTTGCTGGTAAGAACCTGATTCTTTTTCAAAACGGAGCTTGAAAAAGAATTAATACAAAGACAAACGAAAAAAAGATGTCAATAATATTGTAACAGTAAACATCCAAAGATACAAACATGAACAGCAAAAGAGGAATTTGCGAACAAAGAACGCGGGAAACACCTCTACAATTAGCGCCTCGATAAGGGCTAAAAACCCGTGCAGCACAAATTCCTGCCGGAAAAGCTTTTTTTACTTTACCGCCGCCCTATAAAATAGTAAAATAGGAATTAGGCTGAAGGTTATGTTTCTAAACAACAACGACAACGAGGAGACGCAATGAAAGAGATGAAGAAATTCAAATCCATAAACTTGATGGACAACAAAGGCTTCTGGCCCGAAAAAGCCGCTCTCATAGATGCGATAAAAGATATCCTTTCAATAGGACATTGCGAAGGACAGTTTCCAATCAAAGATTTCGGGAGGTTTTGCAGCCCGCAATGGCGTGATGATGAGGGCTTGCTCGTGCCTTGGCAAAGCGTGGACTGGTATATTTACGATTCGCTCGACGAAGAACGCATGCAAGTCAATGCAACCACGCTTTTGCGCAATCTTACCAACGAACCGTGGCGTGACGAAAGGCTCATGGGCGATCACTACGATCTTTTCGTGCTGGAGGAGGACCTTTTCCTGCCGGACGAAAACGGGGGGCCGGGCTATTGCGTGGGCGCCTGCAAGCCTTTCTCTTCGGCAATCATAAGTTCACACCGTATAGAGCACATCTGGGGGATGCCGTATTCGTGTACGAAGACCGAGATCATGCGCCAGTTGTGTTTTATGTTCGGCGTTCCTTCCCACCTGCGGGATGATGTCCTGAAAAGACCGGATGCCACCGCTTTTTGCTCCAACATGTGCATACTCAGAGAGGCGCTTAACGCCCCAAAAGACTGGGAGATGCTGACGGAAGACAGGCTGAAGGAAGGGGCGCTGTGCGAATCCTGCATGGACGATTTGAGGAAATTCTTCCTGAGCTTCGAACATGAACAGAATTGAGTAGCCCGCGGCAAGTTGTATAGCCTTAACGTTTATTTTGTACAACGATATCCCCATTGATAAGTAAAGGGAATAATTCAAAACACGAGGGTGATACCACTATGTCAGTTCCGGAAGAAAAAGTAAAGAAAAGAATTCAGCTCCTCCGAGACGAAATAAACCGGCACAACTACCTTTACTATGTCAAAAACAAACCTGAGATTCCGGACGGCGAGTTTGACGCGCTTTTAAGAGAACTGCGGGAGCTTGAATCGCGGCATCCCCGTCTTATTACACCCGACAGCCCAACTCAAAAGGTGGGCGGTGAGCCGGTTGGCGGTTTTCAGACCGTCGAACACCCCACCCCGATGTTCAGCATAGACAACACTTACAATGAAACGGAATTGCGCGAGTTCGATGAAAGGGTGAACAAACGTCTTGACGCGGAAAAGGCGGGAAAGCCATCTTACGTGCTCGAGCCCAAGATAGACGGCCTGGCCATAAACCTGATATACCGCGGCGGTGTGCTCGAGCAGGCTGTCACCCGGGGCAACGGCCGTAGCGGAGACGACGTAACGCATAACGCCAGAACTATAACCAATCTGCCGCTCATGTTGGACGCCAAAGCTGCATCCGCACCCGATGACCTGAAAGGCACGTTCCTGGAAGTGCGCGGCGAGGTTTATATACCGCTGAACTCATTCTCCAATCTCAATGCCCGGCGCGAAAAAAACGGGAATGAGCCGTTTGCCAACCCGAGAAATGCCGCCGCGGGAACACTGAAACTGCTCGACCCGTCGGTCGCCGCCAAACGCAAACTTCATATCTTTACTTACGAAGTCGGCTTGCACGAAGGGTTTCGGCTGCCTGATTCCCATATCGAAACCCTGTCGCTTTTGAGCCGGCTGGGTTACCCGGTAAGCCCGGATATTCTTCGATGCGAGAATATCGACGAGGTGCTGCAGCAGTGCGTGTCCCGGGAAAATGCCGGAATCGGGCTGAATTATGCCGTCGACGGCCTTGTCATTAAGGTTGACAGCCGAACACAACGCCGGGTGCTGGGCCATACCACCAAAGTGCCGCGTTACATGATTGCCTACAAGTTCGGCGCCGAGCGCGCGTTGAGCACGGTAAAAGATATTCGCATCCAGGTGGGCAAGAGCGGCAGGCAAACTCCTGTTGTCGATGTAGAGCCGGTGTCACTTTCCGGCACTGTCGTTTGCCGGGCAAGCCTGCATAATTTTGATGAACTTCGCCGCAAAGACGTGCGCATAGGCGACAGCGTATATGTGGAGAAAGCCGGCGAGATAATACCTCAGGTGGTAAAAGTGCGAAAAGACCTGCGCTGCGGCGGGGAAAAGGTGGTGCAAGCGCCGGTGAACTGCGCTTCTTGCGGCAAAAAAGTGGATAGAGAACCGGGCGGCGTGTATCTGAGATGTATCAATCCCAGCTGTCCTGCACAGATGCAGGAGCGTATAGAACACTTCGGAAGCCGCGGCGCCATGGACATCGAAGGACTCGGCCCCGCAATTGTAAAACAACTTGTCGATAACGAATTAATCCGCGATTGCGCCGACCTCTATAGCCTGGAAGAAGAAAACATCGCCACACTTGAACGCATGGAGAAAAAATCCGCCCGGAACCTGGTGCAAGCAATTGAAGAAAGCAAAGACAGGGGACTCTCGCGCTTACTCTACGGGTTCGGAATACCCCACACGGGCGCACACCTGGCCGAGGTGCTTGCTGAAAACTTCCATTCCATAGGAGATTTGATGGAGGCGTCTGAAAGTCAGCTTGAAGACATAAACGAAATAGGCGCCGTTGTTGCAAAAAGCATAAAAGAGTTTTTTTCAAAAGAAACTGC
The DNA here is from genome assembly GCA_003567495.1 of Candidatus Brocadiaceae bacterium. GTDB lineage: Bacteria > Planctomycetota > Brocadiia > SM23-32 > SM23-32 > PUMZ01. Next base: position 586 of record PWZK01000145.1, on the reverse strand, counting down.
TCGCACCATGATCGGCAAGCTTCAGCGGGCCGGCGTTAAAACCAGCATCGATGAGGCTTCGGGAGCAAGGAACGCCCCTTTATCGGGAAAACGGTTTGTTATTACCGGAACGCTTGAAAACTACGGCCGCAATGAGATCACGAAAATTATAAAATCGCTCGGAGGCAGGGTTACTTCCAGCGTCAGCGGCAACACAGATTATCTCATCGCCGGTAGCGACCCCGGCGGCAAACTTCACAAGGCGCAGGAAAAGGGTGTGGAAATTATCAATGAAGAAAGTTTTGAAAAAATGCTTGATGGGGCGTAAATTAACGGTAAAGGCTACGGCAACGGCTGTCCGCAGATTTCGCAGATTACGCTGATTTACGGCTACGGCGGGACGGCAATTCAGTATTCGGTGTTCAGTGTTCTGATTCGTTGGCCGTTCACCAGCAACCAGCAACCAGGTGTCAGCAACTGCTTTTCCGGCTTGTTCGAGTTAGGCATTACAGCTGATTTTCTATTGCGCATGTCAGCTTTGTAGTGAGCCCTTTTAAGGGCGCGTGAGCCGTCATGGCTCGAAACTAAGTCTATCCTAACAATAAAC
>PWZK01000377.1 GCA_003567495.1 Candidatus Brocadiaceae bacterium | reverse complement strand
GAGAACGGCTGTCTCAAGTGAACATTAACCCGGGCCGGTGGGAGTCATCCACTCCTTCCGGCCTTTTTTTGTGGTCATTAACCAGAAAATTAAAAACCGATCCTCAGTCCACTGAAAAACCGCCAGTCCGCCGCGCCGTAGCCGTTGTTCAGCCCGCGTGCCACTCCACCTGTTAGCGTTGCGTCTCCCACCTGCCAGCCCGCAGACACAAGAGCTTCAAGCGGCGAATGCCGGGTTTTGTAAAGGCGTTCACTCCTGCCGTAGATCTCACCCGAAAGGTGAACAGGAGTATCCGGAACATCAAACACTACGCCAGCCCCATAGAGCATCGAATGGTTGATATCCACCTGGGCGAGCGTCTCCTTCGAACGATATTCGTAGCCTACGTTTAGAGTCGCCAATACGTTATCGTTTATCTGCCTGTCCGATATCAGCCTCAGACCTGCTACCGGGCCGTCGCCGCTCATAAAAGCTTCTTTACGGCCGGTATTAAACCTATAGTGCGGAGCGACGGCAAACCTTACCTCTTCAACCTGCCAGGGCAGCCTGTATTTTGCGCTCAGCGTGGTATCGCCAAATCCGCGAGTTTTTATCTCGTCCAAATCGGAGCGCTGCTTCATCGCATAAGGCGTGCGAAGAGAGACCTGCAAATCATCCGTCAAACCGTACGTCACCCCGGCCTGTGCCAGGTGCTGCTGTCTTACCAGATCGTAATCCTCACTGCCTACCCTACCCTCCAGTATCGTTCTGCCGTAAGAATAAAACAGGTCGAAGGCTACGTCGCCCTCGCCTATAGTTCCTGCAGTTGGTGCGATGACAGTTTTTTCCTCGCCGGGAGAGGGTTCGAAATGATTGACGCCCGCAGCAGAAGAGACTGCAGCACTACCTGTCATAAGTGCCGCCACAAGCAGCAACAATTTTGCAAAGACCATACTTCTTCTCCTTCTTAAAGCGAGCAAAACGAATATTCCCGTTGCGAGTACCAGAGCAAGATACACGGCATAACCTTCCACAAACACATAGGCCAAACCGCTCACCGGCAACAGCGCCAGCCCGGTCAATGTCCGTAGAGTCGGCCTTTCTTCTATGGCAGATGCAAACCCTGGACTGTGCTTATAATACGAATTCGCCAGAGTACGCCCAATCCGGTTGGTAACCATATATTTGTCTCTGAACGCACGCAGCACCTGCACGTGCGGCGAGTCTAGCGAGCCGAAAGCGGCGGTCGCTATAAAGCAGTCGCCGCTGCCGCCGCCGGAGACCCTATCAAGGGGCTTTTCGATCACTTCGTCCTCCTCGCTTACGCCAATGGCAAACGTCACGCCGCTGAAATCGTTCAGGGATGGCGAGGTGTTATCGCCGATGGTAATCTCGACATACCCTATATAGCCTTCGTTCTTAAGTTCTTCAGGCAGATCGTGCGGATTCCATCGGACATCGGAACACTCAACCCATTCATTTCCATTGAACCAGTAAACGGATTTTCCGGGAGGAGTCCGATAGGCTATCCCCACAATTATAGAAGTCGGGATGTCTTTTAACACCTGGTAGACGTGAACATAAGACGCCTCGGGCGCATATTCGGGCACATCCATATCCGGAGTAACGTCCTCCGTTCTTGCAATATTCAGCAGATGATCAGTCCCGGCATCAACGGTTACGAGTATCCCGGACGATGGATCTGAAAGATCACCGGGACCTACAAACCAAAAGGCTCCGGCAATTTTCGCCGCCACCCATGGGAAATACTCTGCATTATCTGAAACCGTATCGCCCTGACCCCCGGGATTTTCGGCATGCTCGGGCCCGCTTCTATCGCCCCACCAGTTGAAACCGGCCCAGAGTTCTTCGCCCTCGGCATTCCAGTGTATTCCGTAATCGGCATTGCTAAAAATTTGATTGTTAATGGCTGTGGTATAGACGGGGAACTGCTTGTCGCCCTCATAATCCTGACTCATAATGCCTATCACATTGCGGGCAATAGTATTATTTGAAATCAACGTATCCATGGCCAGGCTACGCACCAGCACGCCTATATGAGCGTCTTCAACAGTGTTGTCGCGTATAAGTGTGCCCTCTGCTCCATGTACTATAACACCCGCATTGACGGGGGCTTCCCCATAAGCATCCGCACCATCAATGACGTTGCCCCTTATCGTCGCATTATCACCCTTCACCAAAACACCACTTCTGGAAAAATTCTGAATAGTGAACCCTTCCAGCGTAACGTTATCGGCAAGGATAATGATCGCATATTCCTCTCTTGCCGCATCGATAAATGTTCTGTGTTCACCTGCTTTTGACTTCAGCGTAACCCCTTCAGCACCCGATCCGATAACGATGGGTTCGGTTATCTCATGGGTGCCCGGTTCTATGACGACAATTTCCCTTTCGGGATCCCCAATAACCTCGTATATCTCCCATTGGATGCCGAAAGGATCCCCGACCGTCATCAGTGCAGGAACCTCTATGTCTTCATAAGTGCCGGTAACTGTCCAGGTTCCGGCAGTTTGGGCCGTGACCTCATTGTCCACCCAAGTTGACTCGGGAATATCATCGGCCCAGAGCATGTGCTCCGTTACATCTGCTATCTCGTTATTTTGTGCGTCGTAGGCGACAGCCGTGAATATCTGGCTTCCGCCGGGGGCGACCGTCGCGTGTCCAGGCGTAATGACGACACGATCTACAGCCGTCTGGCCCGCAGCGGTCACATACGCATAGTTATCGTGCGGGACGGACACAGCGGTCGCCGTATATGACCAGTCGCCTTTTTCGGCATTCGGCACCTCAATTACGATAGGCGGCTCGTCGCTTTGAACTTCGTCATAGAGATTTCCCGCCGGGTCGTAAACGGAAAGCTTCATTTCGCTCCCGGCCCAGTTTGCGGAAAAGACCATATCGAAATCGCCGGGAGCGGTTACTGTAACCGGCTCCGATGTTGCGCCTTCGTTTATCGTATTAATCAACGGAGCATCAAGCTTTAAACCGGGGAATAGTGCTTTGATATAGTCCTGAAGCTCAAATTGTTCCGGGCCCGTTATGGGCATCAGCGCCAGGTATTCGAGCGCCTCGTCCATGGCAGGATCCTGCACATGCATGTGAACCGAGCTGTATATCACTTTGCCCATTCCGTGCCTGAACGAGAACAGCATAGGCAGATTGTCCACACCATGCACGGGCTCTTTACTTTCCAGATATACCGTAACATCGTCCGAAACATCCTCCACAACAACCCAGCCGCCTGCGTCAAAGTGAACATCCATTTCCGATTGCCCGAGGTAATCGGAAAGTCCCGGGTCCGTTATCCGGCCGGTTACGGTTTGAGGCGCCGAACCGTCCTTTCTCGGATTCACGGCATAGCCCGGAAAAGCTTCATAAAAATAATCCATCGCCCAGTCCGAACCATACAGCACCCCGCCTTGTGAAACGTATTGCCTCAGGCTGTCTCGCGCCTGAGCGGCGTTGCCAATACCGGTGCAGTTGATAAAAATAGCACGATAATCCTTTATACTCTCGTAGTCTTCCAGGTCCGACTGGCTTACAATCTCGTAGCCCCTGTTCATCTTATCCAGAATGCCTTCTATGTCATCATAAGAACCCGGCAGCACCGCAAGGCGGTCCGCGCTTGCCGCCACAGCGCTTTTAACGGGCTCGGCGGTGTCAAGAAATACGGCGCGAACGCTGTACTCGGAGAGTCCGCCACCCGGGCTATCATCAATATAAGAAAGGCTAAAACTTCCGGTTCTTCCGATTTCGTCGCCGTCCCTTTTTATTACGTATTCTTTTGCCCTGCCGATAGATTCAACAGCGCTTCTGGCGACTCTCCAGCTGATTCTTATGTTCCCGTCATCCATCTGGAAAACGCGCAAATTGTGCGGAGTGGGAAAAACCTCGCGCATCAGCCCTGCCCCGAACCGCACGGAGAGCGGAAGCAGCACCTCGCCGTAGTACTGTGCCAGCGACGTATCGTTGTTCTCATCGCCATTGGGCCAGTAATCAGGCGGTGTGGCGCGCTCAGACTCGGAAGGCATTTCATCACCATCCTCGCCGCCGCTCTGATAATAATGCAAATAGATATAAAATCTGCCCAGACGCCTGATGTTTAATATACCCCTTCTTCGGCTACCGACGGGATACGCCCCCCCACAGCGCCACCACTCGTTTGGAAAATATGTGTCGTCTCTTTTATAATATCCGACTCCAGCTATTTCATAGTAACTATCTTCCGCATTATAGAAAATTCTGTCTGGGAACATATGCTTTAAGATGTTGACGCGGCCATTTTCGCTTTTTTCGGGCACGGGTTCTACTTCTTCCGGGTTGATCTGTCCATAAAAAGACGAATGATAGTAAGTTATCCACGCCTGAACATCCATAAAACCTTCAATACAGTCAGGCAAAGCTTTCAGTTTGTCCATCATCTCATCGAACGACTCACCGTCAAG
>PWZK01000193.1 GCA_003567495.1 Candidatus Brocadiaceae bacterium | reverse complement strand
TCGTCCAGCAGTAGAATGGACGGTTCCTGCGCCAGGACGCTCGCCACCAGAACGCGCTGACGTTCGCCGCCGGAAAGTGTGGAAAAATAGCGCGTTGCCAGTCCCTCACACTCCGTCTCTTTCATCGTGCGCTCAATGACATGTTGATCCTCCTTTCCCCGGAGCCCCAGACCGCTTTGATGGGGATACCGCCCCAGTCCAACTACTTCTCTGACGGAAAGATCGTAAGACGGCGCCGGATTCTGCGGAAGAAATGCGACCTGGCGTGCAAGCTCCCGCCGGCTGCAGTGCTGAATCGGGCGGCCGTTGACGCTCACGCTACCCCCGTCCGGCTGCGTAATTCCGGCCATAATGCGCAGAAGCGTGCTTTTCCCGGAGCCGTTCGGACCGACGATTCCATAAACCCGCCCACGTTTGATTCCCAGCGAGACGGCGGAAAGCCGGAAATCGCCGTTACTGTACTCAAACGAGCAATTATTGAGTGAAAGTATGCTTTTCATCTCACACAGTGACTCCAAAACATGGTAAAACCAATTTTCGGGAGCAAAAATCGTAACCATTAAGCTTGAATTAAATCTATGTATTTTCGCAGGCAATAACTTCCGCTATATATTGAGCCCCCATTCCCCTATTTGAGGAACGTCTCTGCTGTTAAATATCCCCTTCAGGGAAAATTTTTCGATGTCATTACCTCTCCAAGGGTAGAAGGCCCTTCAGGCCATCAACCCTGGGCTATAATTAAAAATCCTCTTCGAGGAAAACAGCTTACGCCCGCCATTCTTATACCAGCGACCGGCTCTATGCCATACAACAAGCTTAATGGTTACCAAAAATACTTATCGGGGGCCGCCCCCGCTTCCCAAAAAAGAACCAAGCACCAATACAGGAATCACTTCGGCTATTTCACATGCAGCTCCCAATGTATCACCCGTGGCCCCCTGAATCCGCCTCTTAACATACGCACCAAAAACAATAACTCCCAGTAATGTCGCTGCGACGGAGATCATCCCCGCATGTCCCGCTGAAAACCACGCCACTGTAACAAAAACAGTTATGGCAATTAAAGCAGAGAAGCGGGGTGGTTTCTTGTAAAATACCGCCCCCAATCCACCGTCGGTGCGCGCATAGGGCGGCACTGCCATCATAACAACTATGGCGACGCGGCCTGCGACCGGCATGAGAAATACAGCAACCGGTATGACATCCCGATGGACGGATGCCAGAGCTCCGAATTTCAGCAGCAGCAAGCAGATGATTGCCAGCGCTCCCATCGAACCGATCCGGCTGTCCCTCATAATATCAAGCGCCCGCTTGCGATCATGGGGGCCCAGCAGACCGTCGGCGGTATCGGCAAGTCCGTCGATATGAAAGCCTCCCGAAATCCCCGCCAGAAGTATCACAATGACAGCCGCCGCGGGCATCGCCGGCAGAAAGTGGTACAGCGCGAGGGCCGCCGCTCCTGTCAGAGCGCCCACCAATAGCCCGACGACGGGAAAAAACACGACACAGTGCTCCAGATCTTCCTGCCGGGTGCCCCGGCTGCCCGGTACCGGCAGGATAGTTAAAAATCGAATGGCGGCTAACAGGGAATTCATTCGTGGTTCTCCAGCTGATCAAACGTCGCAACTTCAGTCAGCAAAGAGGCGGCGGCCGCGACCAGATTCATGGCCAGCGCCGCCCCCGTCCCCTCGCCCAGCCTCAGGTCCAAATCCAGCATAGGTTCTTTCCCCAGGAATTCCTGCATATGACGGTGTCCCTGTTCAACACTGCGGTGTGCGGCAATCATATAGTCGCGGCTTTCAGGAGCTATTTTACAGGCTATCAGCGCCGCCGCAGTCGATATAAATCCATCTATCAGCACAGGCTTATTTTGGGCGGCGGCGCCGATAATCAGTCCGGCAAGCCCACCGATTTCAAATCCGCCAACCTTCGCCAGCACATCCAGCCCGTCATCCGGATCGGGCCGATTGACTCTTATTGCCGTACGAATCACATCTATTTTAAGCTGCAGCCGTTCATCATCAATGCCGGTCCCGCGTCCGGTCACGTCCTCCACCGGATCACCCGTCAGGACCGATACGATGGCGGAACTCGGCGTTGTATTGCCAATCCCCATTTCACCGGTCCCGAACACATCGACTTCTTTCCCCATCTCATATGCGATTTCCATTCCGGCCTCGACAGCGCGAACGGCCTGCGAGGAGGTCATTGCCGGGCCTTTGGCCATATCCTGAGTGCCGAAGGCGATCTTGCGTGATATTATGCTGTCACCGAGTGAACTCAAGTCGCCGGCGACCCCCATATCCACAACCTGCACTCTGGCGCCTACACATCCGGCAAGCGCATTGATACCGGCGCCACCGGCAACGAAATTGTGCACCATCTGTTGGGTAACCACCTGCGGAAACGCGCTGACTCCGCCGGCCGCCACACCGTGATCGGCCGCCATAGTCACAACAGCCTTACGTTCGACCGGTGGTTCCAGCGAGCGGGTAATTCCCGCCAGATCTACAGCCAGATCCATCAGGCGCCCCAAAGCCCAGCGTGGCATGGTGAGGTTCTCAAGATGCTTGCGGGCCTCCAGTCTCCAATCTTCATCAGCATGTTCAATGTGCCTTATGGTATCATTAAGCAAATTCATCGTTCTGTTCAATCCTCCTTCAGATTTTCGATAACCGATCCCACGTCCTTTAAAATCATGGGCAGCCCGCTGACGAGCAAAACTACCGCGTCTGATTCTGCAGCGAGAATCTGGTTACACCGCCCGGCAATATCCCGGTAGTGTCGTGCTACCGGGTTCTCCGGCACCACTCCCCAACCGACCTCGTTGGTTACTAAAATAACCGTACCGTCGAGACCACCGCAGGCAGCCGCCAGCGCACGCGCCCTCTCCTCCATGGCGTCCTCAGAAAAGGGGACGCCCGTCTGCTGCGCCTCCCACATCAGGTTGCTTACCCAGAGTGTAAGACAATCGACGAGGATCACATTATAATCCGCTGCATGGTCGATAACCTTTTCTATCTGTTTTTCTTCCTCCACAGTTTTCCACTGCAAGCCCTTGCGGGAGCGTTGATGGCGCCGCACACGTTCGCGCATCTCCTCATCCCGCACCGGGCATGTTGCAAGATACAGACGCGGAGCCTCCAGCCCTTCGGCCAGCCTCTGTGCGTAACTGCTCTTGCCACTACGGCTCCCCCCGGTGATAAAAACTGTTTTACCCATTCCTCATTCCCTGCTGATTGAATTGTTCAGTTCAACGAGCACACCGGTGCCGCCGATAATCTCAAATGTCACTATCCCGGCCGGAAGAACCTTAAACGCGAGATATGATTCGGGGGAGAGGTTGAGAAGACGGCATATCATTGTCCCGATAACGCCGCCATGCGTTATGCAAACCACTGGCGACGAGGGCTTTGCGAAAATCTTATCCAGAAAATCCACTACACGCCCGTGCAGCTCCCCCGTACTTTCGCCGCCGGGGAACCGGAACCCCATAAAATCTTCAACCCAGCGATCGACGGCATCGGGATATTGTCTCTGAATCTCATTGAAACTCTTATTCTCCCAATCGCCGAAATCAACTTCCCGCAAATTATCATCGACCTCAGCCGTCAGTCCCAGCCCAGTGCCAATCACATCGGCGCTCTGACGGCATCGGGTTTTCGGGCTGCAATATAGCCGCTGAGCCGGGCGATGCCGGAAGAGGCTCGCCAAATTTTCGGCATCCCGGCGGCCTTTCTCATTGAGTTCGGGATCAGATCGGCCAATCATCAAACGCCTGTCACTGAAATCGGTTGTGCCATGACGAACGAGTATCAGTTGTTTTTTTTCCATAAAAATCCCGCTCCAAAATCGCCGGCTGCCTCAGTGTGCGCTAACAGATATGTCATACAGGTCCTATAAGCGCCTATGCATTTTCAGAGACTTCGCTCTGAAAATGGGGCGCCCTGCCTGCAGCAGGCAGGCTGTCGGCACGGTACTGTGCATACGCAGAGAAAATTACAAATTTAAAATCTCAAGTTCCAAATAAATTCAAAATTATAATATCAAAATCCAAAAAATAAAAACGCAACTTCTTTCAGCGCCAGCGGCGCGTCATGCTAAAGCCTATGGCGAAGCGCAGCCATAGGAAACCGACGCCCGGACAACGTAGCCCTGTAGGGGCGACATAATGATCAACAGACTCCCGGAGCGCCTTATTATCCACGGCTATCCCGTCCCTTCAGGACTCGTTTATTGCGCGCGTTACCTGCCTGTGGCTTCGCTTCAGCCCCATCCGGGGCCTTCACTCCGCCACAGGCTATAACATATCGCGCTTCCAGCGCTTGCTTAGGTCGTTCCCTGGACATTGGATATTCGTCATTCGCAATTGTCTTTCAGGCCCGAAGGGCCGACTCACCCGCCTGCCTGCCGCGCTGCGGCGCAGGCAGGTAGCCCCGGGTGACC
>PWZK01000312.1 GCA_003567495.1 Candidatus Brocadiaceae bacterium | reverse complement strand
AACCGTAGATGTGCTCTACCTCCTCATGTTCGCCCTCGGCTGCTTTGCCTGGTTCGGACGGGGACTGCCGGAATGGACCAGGTTCTACACCGTGATTGGCCTGTTCGTATCCGTATATGCCGCCATGTATCTGCTCGAGCACTATAATGTCGCGCTCCGTAAGCGACTTATAAACTTTCGACTGAGTCGCCGTCGAATGGTGCAAACCCTGGATGGTCGGGCTATGACGTGGTTTTTCGGCGCCATGGGCGTTGTTTTGCTCGTGCTGCTGCTGGCCCCGCTTGCCGCTGTAAAACAGCTGCCCGAAAATATGGGACCGCCGCTCGCAGGTTCAGCCCTGCTTATCGGGATCCTGTATCCCTGGCGTGGTACTCGCACACAGCTGTTAATGGGATTCGGAGTGCTCTACGCAGCCTGCTTTTTGCTGCTTTTTTTCTATTTTTTAATCCCGGATAAACCCGCCTGGGTGCTGACCGTGCTGCACGGGACCGGAGGGGTTTCTTTGCTGCTGCTGCTGGCTTACATGGCCGTTTATCGCAGCAGAGCCATACCACTGCCAACCGGCCTCGAACTGCTGCTGTTTTTAGCCTCATGGTCGGTCCCGCTCATAGTGCTGCCGGTCCTGGGCGCCGATACCTACCTGCAATTCAGTGCGGCCATGGCCTGCATCACCGCACTGGTTCTGCTTTTTTTCTTTAAATTGCTGCTAAGACGGCGCCCGCTGCACAACAACACCGTTGCAGGCTCCCTTGCTTTCATTTTTCTCCTGCTCGCACTGATGGCCGTCTTTCTTTGATTAGACAAATGTGGAACGTGGAAAGTAGAATGTGGAAAAAGGAAAAGAACGAATACGGCAAAAGGCGGGCGGGACGCCCGCGATCCCGGGAACTACTACGGCAAAACGGCTAACGAGTACTGCCCCCCCCACTTGAATTCAAAGCATGGCCTTGACTTCTTTCTTAAAGAAGTGTATAATCCCATACGGATGCTGGGCAAGTGAAAAGAAAACGGAAAAAATCCGTTTTGTGGTGTAAAAGTTTTTTAGTTTTTTACCCGGAGGTTGTGAGATGAAACGTAAAAGATGGCTGGTGAAGGCCGAAATGTGTGTGAAGCTGGGTTGCATGATGCTGGTTTGCGGGCTCTTTGTGCCGGTCGCCGCCGCTGAGGCGGAACTCGAAGAAAGAGTTAGCGTGACCGCTTTCCCGAATCTCATGTTCAGCTCCGAAAATATCGTTACGCTCCCTCCGGCAGAGATAACAGGCACCGTGCTGCGATCCGACCAGCGCACGCCCTATAACGACATAGAAATTGCACTGCTTGACCCCGAAACCGGTGAAGTGGCTTTTACAACGGTGACCGGAGAAGATGGAGGGTTTGTTTTTGAAGATGTCCAGGACGGACGCTATGTCGTCAGGATCGGCAACCCCGGTATTGTATCCATACTGGACGTTGATGAAGCTGCAGAACCGGGAACGCTGGACGTTGCTGTTCCGGCCACCACCATGCTTCCCGTGCCGGGATGGGCGCCGGGCTGGGTCCAGAATTACCCCGCACTGGGTTATGCGATCGCTGGCGGCGCGGTAGTGGGAGGAGTCGCATACTGGAGACACCGCAGGGAACGGGATAGAGAACTGTCCCCGATTATGCCGTAAGCGCACAGCCGACCTACCGATTTAAAAATTCGAAAACGCGCGAGTTTTTTTCTTCCAAAAAGAGAGGATGGAGAATTATGAATATCAAAGGTTTGAGAATAGCCGCGGTATTGATGGCTGCAGGGGCGGTGTCGGGTTTTACGGGAACAACTGACGCCAATGATTATCTGAAAAGAGAAACGCTGGTCACCGAGTCCGCCGTGCCGCTCGAAGAAGGAGCGGTGGACGTGGAATTCGGAATGACATACTCGAAAGCAAACGACGGGAAACGCGGAATGTGGAGTAATAACTGGTCGCGCTCGCGCCGGGAGTCGTTTAGGATGTACGAATGGACCCTCGAGGCTACGATGGGAGTGGCGCCGGATACAGACGTCTCTCTCTCCCCCGGCTGGGTGGATATGTACGACCGCAGGATGCCGCCTGAAAGCGAACTTTTTGGATACGATAACATAAGCAACCATGGGCGCGGTATGGACGATCTGAAGGTCTCCGTAAAAAGACGGCTTCTTGATGATGTAGGACTCAGCATCGCATATATACCTGGGCTGACCATCCCAACCGGAAGACATACCAACCTCGGACGCGGACGTTTCGGGCCCGGGCAGAATTACTGGAGCTTCGATCAGCGGCTTGCGATAACGCAGGAGATTGAAGATGTCACCGTAAATGCCGATATCGGATATTCGCTACCGTTCGGACGCACGCGGCGAACCTATAAGCGTGATTTCGGCCGGTATACAGGGTGGAATAATTATGAAGGCAGCGAGAAAAGCCCCAGGGAGGAAGGAGTGCTTGACTTTAATGTCGCCCTGGCAGTCGATGCAGGCCCCCTGCGACCGCTGGCCGAACTCAATTACGCGCATCGCTTTATCTCACGGGGCAACGGTTCAAATCAACTCCATGCCACCGTCGGAGGTGTCTATAATATCGACGGAAATTCGCGCGTGAAAGCCGGCTATCAGCATCCGGTCGCCGGCCGTGATGCGGCACGAACGAGAAGATTCCTGTTGTCAATGGCGTATGCGTTTTGAGCTGCGGGTTATGGCTACGGCCTTGAACCGCAGAGACGCAGAGGACGCAGAGAACGACAACGACAGGAACGGCAATTACGAATTAAAAATTAGGAATTAGGAATCAACGGCAACGGCAACGGAAAACGGCTACAGTTGCACAATTGCCGGCGGTTTCACTGTGCTTTACAATATACGTCCTATAGGTCCTATACACCGACTTCAACTGCATAGGGGGCGGGTCAGACCCCTATTATTCATTGCTGTAGTCGTGGTCTTTCTCTGCGCACTTTGCGCCTCTGCGGTTTCCGCCGTTGCCGTTGCCGTTGTCGTGGTCGTTGCCTTTGCCGTTAATTCCTAATTTCTAATTCCTAATTCAAATCCCCCCCCCTCTACTTTGACTCGCTCCCCTTTTTTAGTGTAAAATTGCAGTTCATTTACTGTCATCCCCGCTCTGGATTGCTAATAAGCCAAATATTTCTGAAAAGTTGAAAATGTTTAAAAAAAACCGCCGCTTTTTATCACTGCTAATTATCAGCCTGGCAGCCGTGTTTCTCATCGGGTGTCCTTACCCCGACTTCAGACGACCTCCACTGCGAAATTATTTCCACGACAGAAGAGCCGAGCGGCCGCCGGAACCGGACATTACCGTGGATGAGCTGCCCGACGAAATGAGAGCCGCAATGCGCGGAGATGATATGGATGTGTCGCCCATGGCCTATATCCTCGGGCCCGACGATGTTGTCGAAATAAAAGTGATGATCCCCGAGGAGCAGGAGCCTGAGATAGAAATGAAAACAGCGGTCACCCGCGACGGTAAACTGCGATGCCCGTTTTTGGGGAAAATAGATGCCGCGGGCCGGAGCGTCGAACAGATCACAGAGCTCCTGACCGAGCTCTACGCCGACGGATATTACCAGCAGCCCTATGTCGAGGTTACGGTGAGAGAGCATCGGAGCAGGCAGGCCATGGTTTTCGGCTACGTCTCAAATCCGGGCAACTATCCGATCATGGGGGCACGTACCTCGCTGCTTCACCTGCTGCTGGATGCTGGTGGCCTCGGGGCCGGCGCGGGCAATGACGTGGCCATCATGCGCGGGCCTTCGTTTTACAACGGCATAGAGGCTGAAGGGCTCGGGCAGGTAACCGAGAACATCAATATAGAAGAACTCGTAAGGCAGGGCGACCTCAGGCATAACGTCTGGATCCATCCCGGCGATATGGTGCATGTGCGGCCGGAAGCCCCTGCAGATTACTATTATATCCTCGGCTTTGCATCCGACGGAGCCTACGAGCTCCCGGAAGACCGGCAAATCGGCGTCATGGGCGCCATAGTCGGAGCAGGAGGCCTCGGCACCGTATCTCGCCCTCAATATACCTACCTGATGCGGTACGAGGACGGCCGGCAAACGCCCACAGTATATCAAATAGACCTTTCCAGGATAGCAGCGGGGAAGGATCCGGATATACCCGTACAGCCCGAGGACAGGATCATTGTCAGCACCGACTGGCTGAGAAGGGGATGGGACGGATTGCTGTCAAATCTGGTTCGTATCACCCCGTTTACAGTTACACCTACGCCCTGATCAGGCGCTTAGGTGCTGTACATCGACAACAAATTTTAGATAAAAATGAACACGGAAAACACACAGGAACAACAAAATATCGGCGAACCTCACGTCCACGCCGGGGCGGAGATCCGCCGGCACATCTCCATCCTTTCCGGAAGGTTCTGGACGATTTTTACCTGCCTGGTGATCGTTTTCTCCATAACCGCAATCCGCACTTTCCGCGCTACGGACGTTT
>PWZK01000119.1 GCA_003567495.1 Candidatus Brocadiaceae bacterium | reverse complement strand
GAGCCTGTTTTCGTATTGGACAGTTCGGATCATACCTGTCCATCAATCCGGCATAGTAAGGAGTGACAGACCACTTAAACCTGCTGCTTGCGGACTCTATTCTTTCACTCTCCTCCTCGGTCAGCTCAACATATTCTTTCAGCCGGCCGATAGTTTGAATCCGGTTTTCCAGCTGCCATTTCCAGTTGTTTTCATTTTTCATGTTTTTTCCTCCCATCTTTCAACGGCGAGGTCAAGTATATGGTTTATCAAATTCGTATAACTCATACCCGCGGCGCGTGCCTGCACCGGGAAAATGCTATATTCATCGGCAAGCCCGGGCAGCGGGTTGATTTCCAGAAAGGCGGGCTTCGACTCCCGGTCTAATTTGAAATCCACCCTGGCCAGATCGCGACATCCCAGAGCCGAATAAACTTTCTGTGCCATATCCGCCATTTCCTGCTCCATCGCATCGGCTGTGCTCGCAGGACATATAAGTTCTTTTTTATGGATGGATTTATGCTCGTAAGAATAAAAACCGCCGGCTGTTTTGACCTCCACCGTGGGGAGCACTTTCCGGGAGCGGTTTCCGAGAATTCCTACGCAAAATTCACGACCTGGCGCGAATTCTTCTATCAGGCACCCATCCCGGTATCGGGAGAGAACCCACCCGACCCTCTCCTTGAGTTCTATTTCGGTTTCAACCAGAGAGCCCTCTCTGATACCCATACTGGACCCTTCCGCTACCGGTTTGACAAAAATGGGGTATTCGAGGGAAATATCATTTTCCAGGTCTTCAAGGGTTTCTATAACCATGAACGGTGGGGTGTTAACGCCAAGCGATATCGCAATGCGTTTGGACAACGCCTTATCCAGGCTGATCCCGAGCGCTACAGCATCGGAACCGGTATAGGTCACTCCAATATGATCCAGCCAGGCAGGCACAAGCGATTCACGTCCGCGCCCTCGAACGCCTTCGGCAATATTAAATACAATGTCCGGCTGGATACTGAGGATGCGTTCCACAAAATCCTCAGCCAGACAAAGCCGCCCCGCCGGATGACCTCCGGCTTTCAGCGCCTCCACAATCCTACACACGACGCTTTCATCATCATACTCGGCACCGAAATCTTCCGGCAGATATCCGGTTTTTGAAACGGATTTTTTGCTATCATAGACAATCAATATATTCATAATTAAGACTTTGGTGTCGTCACAGAAAATTGCGTATATGTTCAGTCCGGCCTGCAGGGGCGAAACATCTTTCGTCCAAACATTAAAACGTTCGCTGAATCCCTGAAAAAACTAAAAAATTATTAAGATACAAATATTATACCGTAATGATGCAGGATTGCAAAATAGAAGATACTGTTGGGAATTTGCGCTGTAAGTTTTTTTCCGCGTATCGTGGCACCTTTCAGCGCGGTATGGCCCTGGGAACGCTGGCGTCCCCGCCGGCATTCTTTTTGCGTACACGGGCACTTAAACCGCCGTTTGGCGTTCCCCGGAGAGACGTAGTTCAGTGAGGACTTCCGAAAAAGCATATCCAGAAGGCGGACTTTACTTGCATCAATATCAGGAAAAGACTTGAAAAACACTTCTTGATAACTGCAAATACCTAAAAATTCCGGTTCTTCTCAGCCACAATTAGTCACGGGAAGCCATACACTCATCGCAGTTTTTTCCCGATTATGCCATGTAAAATAAGGTACCAAATAGGCAGCTAGCGATTCCATCCGGGATGGTTCGAGAGTGCGGTAAAGAGAGTTGTTCCAGTCTATTGCGGGAGATTTCAGGAACTGGCCGCGCAACCTCATTATCCCGAATGGCATATCGTGCATCGATTCCGGTATTAATTGGATATTACTCGGTATGTGCACCTGATTGATATCAACATCTTCCGGTAAGTCACAGTCTTCCAGGCAGTAAAGGATTGGTCCGCGCGCAACTGCAACCTGGTTTCGGCAGTGTTCTACTTTTGGATTTGCTGTAAGGAGCCGGGCGGGCATTGGTAAATTAAGCTCAATGTAATCGCCACTTTTCCAGATGCGTTTAAGCCACACATAAGACCCCGGTAGTAATTGACGATGGTCGGGATGTTCATTGATTTTCAGCGTAGCTTTCTTGGCCCAACCAGGTATTCGTAATCGAATAGTTACATCCGAGGGTGCGGAAGTATCAATCTTTATCAAAATCCTGCCATTCCATGGATAATCTGTTTTCTGCTCAATCTCGACTACATCGCCGTTTTGTCGTCTCAAATTCGCTTTACTGGCGCCGTATTGGTGAATCCATACGCCTTCACTGTCCACGGTGTAGACATAACCCTGAAACTGTGCCAGTGTGCGCAGCATGTTTGTGGGACAGCAGATACCTCGTTTACCGGGCGGTCTCCTATCAGCAAAATTATTGTGCCCTACCGCCACATGATCCGCATGGCGACGTAACGGGTTTCTATACCACCATTTTTCTCCCTTCAGGTCAACGCCGGGGAGGATGCCATTATAAATTTCCCATTCTACCATATCCGCGTAACGAGTTTGTGGGTCTGCCAGCAGCATGCGCTGATTCCACATGAGGTTGCCGATCTGACCGCAGGTTTCATTGTAAGAGTCCGCATTCGGCAGAAAATATGCCGGCCCCACGGCTTCCGGCACACGATCCCCCCTGATTGAGTGCGCGTCTCCCATCGGGCTGACCCCCCCATTGACGCTTATCTTTCGAGTGACCAGGTCGTGCCACAACCTGTCAAGAGCTTCTTTCAGGGATTCATCGCCTGTTTCAAGATACACGTCTGTTGCGCCCGTAAAGAGATAAGTAAAAAACACATTATGGCCCACCACCTCCTGCTCCTGACGCAAAGGCACACGGTCCTGTATGG
Source organism: Candidatus Brocadiaceae bacterium (assembly GCA_003567495.1). Lineage (GTDB taxonomy): Bacteria > Planctomycetota > Brocadiia > SM23-32 > SM23-32 > PUMZ01. The sequence continues at coordinate 1,628 of PWZK01000119.1, read as the reverse complement.
CATCTGTGCCCAGAAACTTTGGTCTGGATTCATCAGGACGTTTTGGGTTATGCCCGCGCTTGTCCACGATCAGCTTGGCACAGTCCAGATACTTGTCGTTCTTTGTCTCACGATATAATTCAACCAGCCCCATGATAGCGGAAGGATTGTGGGCGAAGCCCGGGTCCACGGTTACGCCAAGAACGGTGCACAGAAAATCACCGACGCGAGAAGCGATTTCAAAAAAATTCTCTTTCCCTGTCATGCGACGATGTATAACAGCGGCTGTAAGCAAATGCCCCATGCTATATACCTCATGGTAATCTGTATTCTGAAAACGATCCCTTCCCGGGATAGTAATTTGTGTTGCGATATACCCGTCTTCCCGCTGAGCAGCTTTAACCAGAGAAACCCCTTCCTCCATGCAGTCATCGAGCCATTGCTCGCCCGTGACCCGATAAATGCAACTTGCAGCTTCGATCCATTTGTACAACCAGGCATCCTGCCAAAATGTGCCTTGATGCTCGCCTTCTTTGTGCGCCGCGGCAATGCGGAAGTTTTCTAAGACATGCCCTCCGTCCGAGTCGGCTAACAAATCCCACAGTTTGCGCACAGTCACTGTGCTGGTCTGCTGAAAATGTTCTGCCCAAAATCCCGAGGTCCAGTTGACGGCATCCAGGGGCACGGATACGTTACGAGCTTCAGGACTGGCGGAAGTCTCAATAATCCTATTTTCTGCAAGCGGGTCGATATAATCCGTTTTATCCTGCTGTGAGGTCCGGTCGTTGGGGGTCTTCATTTTGTTGTCTCCCTATGTTTCGTTCCGATACGTTTAATTATCTTGCTAAGTCCAACCAAACCTGCATATATGATAATCAGCGATTGGCCCAGGCAAAATAGGGGAAGTGTACTAAGTGCCCAGAGCATTCAAAAAAAGTCCCATACAAAAAATCCGCACATTTTTGAGCAACGCGCATTAAGTTGGTTTTGCCGGTTGTCCTGTGGTGTATACAGGCTGTTGTTATCAGGTGCCCCATGTTATATAATTCATGATGGCTGGGATCGGTAAGCCGCTCTCTGTTGTTGATTTGAATATTGGTGGAAATGTAACCGTCCAGATCCTGTGCTTGTGTGATGATCTCTACCCATTGGGCTAACATCTTTTCGAGTTTTTCATCCTTGGCAATCGCATAGACGTGAGCGACTGTTTCCAAACTTTTTCAAAAGGAGGCTGACCACCTGATAAGAAATTGCTTTTCAGGCGGTTCCCGGTGAGGGGCCGCTGTTGAGGTCCGAGGCTGGCTGATCGTATCGCTTTCATGGTGCGTGGTTACCAAAATCGGGGGTGGACGTCAAGCTCCGGGTTTTGGCTGCCTCCGGTCGGTCCGGGCCCGGGGCCGGACCGACCGGAGGCAGGGCGTTTGGGATGTTTTGGACCGGAAAACGGCAGTCCGCTCCTGTCACGATGGCTTCAGCCGTTCGCGAAAAGCACCGGTTCGGTGTCGTAATCGGGGAACGGGTCATCGAGCCAGGGCTCGACGACCGTGGCCGTTGGCGGATCGGCACCGCTATGCACCCGGACACCCTCCTCCCACAAGCCGAGGTTGCGCAGGATTTGCTCGATGACGGCGTGGTCGTCGATCAGGGAG
>PWZK01000252.1 GCA_003567495.1 Candidatus Brocadiaceae bacterium | reverse complement strand
GTGTACGTGGCACGGCCAACCGGCCGCCGATCACGCCGCAGACGGCGATGGAAATAGGACAGGCCCTGACTGCTGTTATCAGGAGGGATAAGGAACACCAGCCGAGAATAGTTATAGGAAAAGATACCAGGCTCTCCGGCTATATGCTGGAAAGTGCACTGGCCGCCGGTATGTGCTCCATGGGGGCTGATGTTATAGAGGCGGGGCCCGTCACGACTCCCGGCGTAGCTTTTCTGACCGGCAATATGAATGCAGACGCCGGCGTTGTCATATCCGCATCCCACAATCCTTTTGAGGATAACGGAATCAAAATCTTCACCGCCGCCGGCTATAAACTCAACGACACCAGTGAAGCGGAGATCGAGAACCTTATCGCAGGCGGACAGCTCCAGAGCCGACTTCCCGCGCCTGAACGGATAGGAAGGGCCAGGAGGGCCGAAGACGCCCAGGGCCGCTATATCGTTTTCCTGCGTCACACCCTGCCCGGGCACTTCTCGCTTGAAGGCATGAAAATTGCCCTGGACTGTGCCAACGGCGCGACCTACAAGGTCGCGCCCACGCTGTTTCGAGAGATGCGCGCCGAGGTTAAGGCGGTTAACGTCACCCCTGACGGAACAAACATAAACAAAAATTCAGGGGCTCTTTATCCCGAAGGATTGGCCGATATCGTCCGAAAAAACGGTATGGATGCAGGGCTTGCTTTTGACGGGGACGGCGATAGGCTGATTGCAGTCGATGAAAATGGCGAAATAATGACCGGCGACAAAATCATTGCTATATGTGCCTTGCATCTTAAAGAAACGGGCGAACTGGACAACAACACGGTTGTAACTACCGTTATGAGCAATCTCGGATTAACCGAATGTCTCAACGCACACGGCATCAACAGGGTTGAAGCCCCGGTAGGCGACAGGTTTGTGCTGGAGGAGATGCTTCGCTGCGGCGCCTGTCTGGGCGGCGAGGACTCGGGCCATATTATATTCAGCAACAGGCACACGACCGGCGACGGGATACTGTCGGCACTCTACCTTTTATATGTTATGCAGAGCACCGGCGAGAGACTTTCAAAACTAGGCTCGGTTATGAAAACTTATCCGCAGATCCTGGAAAATATTCCTGTTAAACGCAAGATGCCGATAGAAGACGTGCCGCCGCTGCGCGAGGTTATCGACGAGGTTGACAGCCGGCTCGACGGAAAAGGCCGCGTGCTTGTGCGCTATTCCGGCACACAGCCACTGCTGCGGGTTATGGTTGAAGGGCCGACCGCCGAAGAAACGCAGCAGTGCGTCCGGCAAATAACCTGCGTCGCAAAACGCACGCTGGCCTGAGGGAAAACCGCCTTTTTTGAGGCTAAAATACAGCTTGTGATTTTAAAAGGTCGTAAAATGTGCTTTAAAGATCTACGCATTTTCAGAGACTTCGCTCTGAAAATGGGGCGCCTGCCTGCTGCAGGCAGGCGGCGCATCTGCTTCAGAAATCTTCTCTTGCAGTATACGAATACAGCTGCGCTCGATTTCTTCGCATCGTACTGAGCCCCGACGGGGCGACTCAAGAAAGGTGCTCGCCCTGAGTTCGCCAAACCTTTGAATCGCCCCTGCGGGGCTCTTTTCTGTTGTTTGCACGAGTTTCCCGGGGTTACAGCGCCCAACGACAGGGCGCTTCCACCCCGGGCTATTAATCAGACGGCACTTCGGGCCTGACGGCAAATGCTGCTACGCGACTTTCTGCCGTTGTCTTTGTCTTTTGTCTTTGTCGTTGATTCTTAATTCCACATTTTTAATTCGTAATTGCCGTCTCGTCCTTGCCGTAATATTAAAACTTTTTCGTGTCGTTTGAAAAAGTTTTATTGTCGATGTTGCGATATTAAGCGCATACTTCATTATCGCCTTCCTTGCCGCCTCCGGATAAGATATCTTTCCAGCCCGGGTGCCAGTGCGTGTCTTGCGATAATTTCGCTCTTGCTCTCCCACTCACGACCTTCCCGAATCAGATAAGCCACGATCGCGATCCCGTCGTGGCCCAGGCAAAACAATTCCGGCATACCGTCGCTCCGGTTTTCCAGAAGAAGATACCTCGGCCCATCGGCCTGGTCGTGCCCGGGACATGTCAGCATCTCATCGAGTCTCGCGCGATCATCGGAAGAGCTTATAGTCCCCCCCGGAGCCTCCACGCGCCAGCGCACCTTCGGGTTCCTCAGCACGTCCCGCTCGAAGCTCTCCATGCTGCGCAGTTCGCCTGGCGAGTCGTAATAGGAGGCTGCGAGAAATAAGATCAATTCCATATGGCGCCTGCAGGTGGATATTTTGTCCGCCGAAAGCCCCAAAACATAGTTTCGCCACTTTTGTTCCATTGAGCCTATGGCAGTGCCAAAACTTTTCTCAAACGCATCCGCCCTGCCTTCACCGTCGGCTATCAGTCTCAGGTAACCGATAAGCCTATTCTTGTAACGCCCCCGTTCGGTATGGAGGAGGAAATGTATTACGGACCATACCTGGTTATATTGTAGATTTGCGCGGGAGTGGTCCTCCCGCACCGCAGCCAGCCATTCGTCGCTCTCCACCTTGAAAAGCGTCTCAAGCGGAATATAATCGCCGGAATCCATCGCCGGCTGAAGCACCTGTAACCTTTCCCATGGTACGTGGCCGGTGCGGAATCGTTTGCCGTTCCAGTTAGCCTCCGCAAAATACTCCGCAAATCCTTCGTTGGCCCATAGAGGCACATCAGGCCCGAGGTAGTCATACAAAAACTGATGGAACCCTTCGTGGTAAAGCGTACGCAACACCTCTTCGCGAGTTCTGTCTCCTTTGGAAGCGGCTATCAGCCTTTCTTCGACAACATACGCGCCTGCGGTGTCCCTGACTTCCGACGGGACGGCGGCGTTGTAGTCCTTCAGGCTGCCGAACACCTTTATTTTGACCGTTTCTCTGCCGCTGTTCTCCTTTTTGTCAAAAAGTCTGTGATATTCTTCGTATATCGACTTCATATCATGGGCGATATGGGCGGCGAACTCTTCACTCACATCGGTGCTGACATGAAAATGTCCCCGGATCGTGGTATATCCAGCACTCGCTGTTAAGCGACAGGGAAAAGCAAAGGTCGCAAGCAGCAAAAGGAGGGGGCATGCGACAATCCCGGTTACTCTGAATCGTTGTGACCCTGAATATGTCATTTCTTCTTCTCCCGGTTATGCCGTCCCTTCAGGAATCTTTTTTTGCGTGCGTCCATTATCCTGATTAAGCTCCTATTTTATTGTATAGCAGGTTGAGCATAAATGCAAAAAACGGTGTCGTTGCTTCTTCTTCATAATTTTGCTAATATATGTGTTTTATGGGGCCGGCCGAAAGGGACATGATGACTTTCAGCACGAGCCGAGCTCCCGTAGGCGCTTAATATCGCAACATCGACAACAAATTGTCGATGTGCGGAAAAGAATGAATATCCAATATCCAATGATCAATATCCAATATGGTAAGAGTAAAAATATGTGGTATAACCAATCTGCACGATGCCCGCTGGTCGGCGAAGTGCGGAGCCGATGCCATAGGGTTCAACTTCGTGCCCGGTTCGCCGCGTTATGTAAGCCCTGAAACCGCCTCACAAATCCGGTCGGAGATTCCGCCGTTTCTTTGCACGGTGGGAGTTTTTGCGAACGAAAAGCGGGAAAGAATCGAGGAGGTCGCTACGCTTTGCCGTCTTCACTGCGTGCAGCTGCATGGGGACGAGTCACCGGAGTTATGCAGAAAAATAAGCGCTGCGGAAGTGATAAAGGCTTTCCGCATATCCGATGCCGGGGATCTGAAAGCCCTGGGTGGTTATGAGGTCGACGCTTATCTTCTTGATGCGAAGGTCGAGGGGATGCTCGGTGGTACCGGCAGGCGTATAGAACCCTCACTTGCCCGGGAGGCTTCCCGCTACGGGCCGATCATACTTGCCGGCGGTCTTACCCCGGGCAATGTCGCCGAAGCGGTCAGGTGCGCGCGTCCCGTCGCCGTGGACGCCGCCGGAGGGATTGAGAAATCGCCCGGCGTTAAGTCCGACAAATTGGTCGAAGAATTTATCAGAAATGCTAAACATGCGGGTTAGTATCTTATTTATAATTATCTTGTTTTATTGGCAAAAAGATTTAATTGAGACGCTGTAAGTGTCGCTTACATAAGAATTAGGAATTAGAAATTAGGAATGAGGAATTAACGGCAACGGATTAACGGAAATGGGCTATTGGGGTTTTTTATGAGATAAAATATGGGCGAAGAGAAAGAAAATGCCGTTCAGGAGAAGAGCTATTCTTTAGCATTGTGCATTATAAAAATGTATAGATGGTTGTGCGAAGAGAAGAAAGAATATGTGCTCTCAAAACAACTCCTTCGATCCGGAACATCAATTGGAGCAACTGTTGAAGAAGCAATAGGCGGAGTGTCTGATAAGGATTTTTCTGCTAAAATGGGTGTGAGCTATAAGGAGGCAAGGGAGACCCGTTATTGGCTGCACCT
>PWZK01000184.1 GCA_003567495.1 Candidatus Brocadiaceae bacterium | reverse complement strand
CCGGTGATCCGAAGGGGTTCGATACCCACCGCGCCCTTTTTCCAGCCGAAGTGATCGAGTTTATTAAAAAAACGCAGCCGGATAATTGGGCTTACCTGACCGACATACAGAAGGGTAAGGCTGAGGAAACCCTGCTGGACGACCTTTGCCGGGCGCTGGATTCCGACTACGAAGGCTGCCTGTCGGTGCTGCGGCACGGGTTCAAGTGCTTCGGCAAGCTGTTCCATGTGGCTTACTTCGCCCCTGCCAGCGGGCTGAACCCGGATATCCGTCAACTTTACGAAGCCAACCGGCTCACTATCACCAGGCAGCTGCGCTATTCGCACAAACACACCAACACCCTGGACGTGACCCTGGCGCTCAACGGCATACCCGTGGCGACCGCGGAACTTAAAAACCCGATGACCCGCCAGACCTTCCAGCACGCCATAACGCAGTACAAGCAGGACCGCGATCCAAAGGATACGATTTTTCATTTTAAGAAACGAACGCTGGTGCATTTCGCCGTCGATACCGATGATGTCTATATGACGACACGGCTGTCCGGCAAGGAAAAAACCCATTTCCTGCCCTTTAATAAAGGATGTGCTGGCGGAGGAGGGAATCCGGAGAATCCTTGCGGATACAAGACTGCGTATCTGTGGGAAGAAATCCTTCAGCGGCATAGCTTCCTGGACATTCTTGCGCGTTTCGTGAACCTGCAGGTCGAGGAGAAAAGGCTCGGCAATAAGAAGGTCAGGCAGGAGAAGATGATTTTCCCGCGCTACCACCAGCTCGACTGCGTTCGCCGTTTGGTTTCGGATGCTGAAAAGAGCGACGCTGGTGAAAATTACCTGGTGCAGCATTCCGCCGGAAGCGGTAAAAGCAACTCCATCGCATGGCTGGCGCACCGTTTGGTGAGCCTTTACAACGAAGAAGATGTGAAGGTCTTCGACTCAATTATAGTCGTCACCGATCGCGTTGTGTTGGACAGACAGCTTCAGGATACTATCTATCAATTCGAGCACAAACAGGGCGTGGTGCAGAAGATCGATGTGGATTCCGCCCAGCTTGCCGGTGCGCTGGAAAGCTGCGTTCCGATTATCATAACCACACTTCAGAAATTCCCCTTTGTTACGGAGAAAATGGGCGAGTTGCCCGAGCGTAAATACGCCGTTATAGTTGATGAAGCGCACAGCTCCCAGGGGGGCGAGGCTTCAGCGGAAATGAAGGGGGTACTTGCGGGCCCTACCATCCGGAATGAAGCCGGGCAGCAAGCTGAAACGGAGCAGCTGCCGGATTATGAAGAAGAGATCCTCAAGACGATGTCCAAACGCGGCCGGCAGCCGAATATCAGTTTTTTTGCCTTCACCGCCACCCCAAAACATAAAACACTGGCGGTGTTCGGGCAGCAGGGTCCGGACGGTAAGCCACAGCCGTTCCACCTCTACAGCATGCGGCAGGCCATAGACGAAGGCTTTATACTGGATGTTCTTGAAAATTATACCACATACAAAACCTATTACCGGCTGGTGAAATCGATCGAAGACGATCCGAAGGTCGAAAAACGCAAGGCCGCACGGGCGCTGGCAAGGTTCATGAGCCTGCATCCGCACAATATCGCGCAAAAGACCGAGGTCATGGTCGAGCACTTCCGCAACTTCACCATGCACAAAATAGGGGGAAAGGCCAAGGCCATGGTGGTGACCTCCAGCCGCCTGCACGCCGTGAGGTATAAACAGTCTTTTGGCAGATATATAAAGGAAAATAATTACAAAGGGATAAAAACACTGGTAGCGTTCTCCGGCACGGTTATCGATCCTGACGCGCCGGGTGTGGAGTACACCGAAAGCGGAATGAACGAAGGTATAAGTCAGAAGCGGCTACCCCAAAAGTTCGCAAGCGAAGCCTACCAGGTGCTGCTGGTAGCGGAGAAATATCAAACCGGTTTCGATCAGCCGCTGCTTCATACGATGTATGTGGACAAACGGCTCTCGGGCGTCCAGGCCGTACAAACCCTTTCCCGCCTTAACCGCCCCCACCCGGGCAAGGAGGAGACCTTCGTGCTGGACTTCGTCAATAAGCCGGAAGAAATAGAGGCCGCTTTTGCGCCTTATTACGAGAAAACGATCATCGGTGAACAGGCGGAGCCGGGGCAGTTGTATGAACTACAGTCCAAACTCGATGCGCACCAGGTCTATCACAAAAGCGATATAGAGGACTTCTGCCGGATTTTCTATAAACCACGGCTTAAGCAGACTGATACGGACCACGCCAAAATGAACGCTTGCATCGATCCGGCTGTCAAGCGCTTCATGGAATTGGATGAGAAGGAGCGCGAGGAGTTCCGAAAAAGCCTTGTAGCATATCGAAACCTCTATTCTTTTCTCGCTCAGGTGATACCTTTTCAGGACACAGATCTGGAAAAGCTGTATTCCTACGTGAGGTTTTTGCTGACCAAACTTCCCCGAACCGGTGAAGGCACGACTTATCATTTCGATGATGAAGTAGGACTCAAATTCTATCGCCTGGAGAAGATTAGCGATGGTTCTATTGCGCTTGAGCCCGGCGGTAATTATGAGGTACCCGGCCCGACGTCGGTCGGCACCGGGGAGGTGCACGATGACGAAGTGGAGCTTTCCAGGCTTATTGATATTTTGAACGAGCGGTTCGGCACGGAGTTTAAGCCCGGTGATCAGCTCTTCTTTGATTCTATCCGCGAGGATGCCTTATCTGACGAAGACATGTGCCAGGTGGCGAGGGCCAACACGAAGGAAAACTTCGGCTACTACTTCCGCAAGCAGCTGGAGGGATTATTCATTGACCGCATGGATCAGAACGAGGAGATAGCCGTCAGGTTTATGAATGAAGACCGCTTCCGCGAGGCCGTAAGCCGGCACTTGCTTGAAGAAATTTATGAACAGATACAGGAACAAGAGGCGGAGAAAACATGAATTTTTCCCGCCTCGATATGTTAAATTTGATTTTCTATGGGAAACACTTACCTTAGGGTGTAATTCAATAGATACATAGGGAGAGCGTTAGAATGACAAAACATGTTTCTTTGAAAACTGTGAGTCTCAAGACGCATCCGGAATATTGTGAAAAATTGCTTCAGGATGTCATTTCCTCAGATCCTTTTATTTTGGGCATAGGCGATGTGGTGCTGCGAGAAAAGGAACGCGTACAGCCTGGCGCGGGGCGCTTAGATTTTCTATTCCAGGATGCCGATGGTTATGGGCGCTATGAAGTCGAATTGCAGCTCGGGAAAACGGACGAAACACATATTATCCGAACCCTTGAATACTGGGATATTGAAAAGCGGCGGTATCCACAATACGAACACACTGCGGTAATCATTGCAGAAGATATTACCAGTCGTTTTTTCAATGTCATAAGCCTTTTCAACGGTTTTATTCCAATTATGGCTTTGCAACTCACTGCGTTTGAAATGCCGGAAGGTCTGGGGCTCCATTTCACCAAGATTTTAGATACCATTAGATTAGGTTACGTTGAAGAGGATGAAGATGCCGGTGAGCCTACGGATCGCAATTATTGGGAAACGCAGCGGGGCACGCCAAGAACCGTCAAACTCGCAGACGACATTCTCAATATTGTCAAAGAATTTATCCCTTCGGCAGAACAAACTTATAACAAGTATTATATAGGCTTCAAGGTTGACGAAAGACCTTGTAACTTTGCTATTTGCCGCCCACAACGGAGTGGAATGCGGTTAGAAATCGTTCTTGACCAATCAGAAGATATCACCAGCAAATTGGATGCAGCCGGGATTGATCTTCTGGACTATGATAAGAGAGGGGGCAGATACAGGTTAAAAATGCAGGAGGGAGATATAAAGCGCCATCGAGACATGCTGAGAGAATTGCTGGGGCAGGCATATCAAAAAAGAGCATAGACCAATTTAAATCTGAGAATCAGGTTTGAATAAAAGGGAAAATATAATACAGGGAGGCTGTTATGAGCAAAAGAATGGCAGCGGGGTTGGTGATAGTGATGGCGATATCGGTGGTGTTCTCTTCGGGCTGCGCAACTGTTTTGAGTGGTCCCAATCAAAAGGTGAATATCACCAGTTCGCCGTCAGGGGCAAAGGTCTATGTGGACGGTAACCCTCTGATTGCAGAGTTTTATCCGGAAGTGGATGATGATGGAAGGCGATATCGCATTACTGGGCCTGTGCTTTCGCCATCAAAAGAATATGCTGAAGACGCCGAGCCGAGGAAAGATGGGAGAACACCAAACGAAGTGAATTTAAGCAGACGGCAGGTCCATACGGTAAGGCTAGAATTGGATGGATACAAGCCTTATGAAACCACTATAACCAGGGGGTTCAACGCAATAACCCTCGGCAATATCATAATTGGCGGCGGAATCGGAATTGCGATAGATGCAATGACCGGAGCCATATTTACATTGCAGCCATCCACTGTAGCCGCACACCTTGACGCCCGGCAAGCGAAAAACACCGACAACCTGGATCTGGTATTTGTGTTT
>PWZK01000229.1 GCA_003567495.1 Candidatus Brocadiaceae bacterium | reverse complement strand
GTGCTGGGCGGATGCACAGGGTTTACGCCCAAAGATGCGCCCCAGCTGACTGCCGCCGGAGACAGGGTGGCTCTGGCCGCACGGCTTTATCATGCTGAAATTGCCCCCGTTATCGTGGCGACAGGAGGTGAGGAGGGGATTTTTGTGGGTTCTGTTGAAACACCATCTCAATTCGCATCGACGTCTTTTTTTCGCGTGGCTTCCACATACCGAATCCGGAGGTCGTTTAACACTCCCTTCAGGTAGCTCGCTTCCTGATCCGTCAGGTTTCCCAGCGTTTTGGTTTCGATCATCCCTATGGTGTCTATCAAAAACTGTGCTTCCTTGAGATTGGCCTTTTTTTCACCCGAGTTTGGGTCTTCCACCAGGCCCATAGTCAACAATGTCTGGGTGTAAAGGCCTGTGATAAACCCGCTGAACTCCGGTTTCGGGAATTCCCCTGCGTGCTCCTTCTCTTTTTCCGGCTTTTTGCCATTTTTATGCTGGCCGTTTTCTTCCATTGTTTTCACCCCTGTTTTATCATATGTTTTTCTTACTTACACATACCATTATATATCATTTGATAAAAAATGCAATGTCAGACTTTTGACTTCTCAAAGACCTAACCCGGACAAGTCGGAATCTTGAATGAGGAATGTGGAATTAGGAATAAAGATACCACGCATTTATGCGGAACAGGCTTTTGAAAAAACCGGGAAAGCACAAAGAACGATCCCGATAGCGATATCGATACCGATTTATCGTGAGCCGGAGGGGGGTCATTCGATATTGGCGATCTTTCTGAATAAACCCCGAAAAGCAAAAAAAGATCTCATGGCTTTTTCTCGGAGATCAGGATATGTGGACCTGACGTTTACGTGCATTTGCTCCTGCCTTTGGTGTAGAATGAAGTGGACATGTCGGATGCTCAATGGTGTAAGATTGACAAGAAGTTTTTTATATACTAAAAAAATGATGTCGTTCGCCGTTAGGCCCGACGGGCCGTCTGATTTAAAACTTTTTCAAACGACACGAAAAAGTTTTAGTATAACGACAACAGCAAAGACGACAAAGACAGTAACACGTGTCGAAGACTTTGCCGTCAGGCCCGGAGGGCTGACTGATTAATAGCCCTGGGTGGATGCGCCCTGTCTTTGGGTGCTGTAACCCCGGGAAACTCGTGCACACAACAAAACAGAGCCCCGCAGGGGCGATTCAAGGGGTTGGCGAACACATGGCGATCACCTTTCTTGAGTCGCCCCGTCGGGGCTCAATAGAGGGGTGGTGCTCAGGTTTCCCTGCCTGCCTGCAGCAGGCAGGTGTTCAGATTTGGAATTATACGGCAATGCCAGAAATCGATATCGGAATCAAAAAAAATTCAACAAAATGAGCACGTCTTATGAAAGGTAAAAGACTTTTAGCTTTTTTCATGGCGTTTTTTTTGGTTGCTGCGGGTCTGTATCTTACCCTCAGCATAGCCGGTTATCTGTTTTCCGGCGGGCAAAGCAGTCCGGGTGGGGCAGCCGGAGAATTCCTTGCAGACAGAGGCCTTTTCCTTCTTGGTTGGGTTGTTTTGTGGTTTCCTTTTGTTTGTTTACTGATCGGGATCAAACTGTTTTCGGGATTCTCTCCACATCGGTGGTGGCGGTTGGTTGCCGGCCTGTGCATGGGGTTCGTCGCTTTGCTCATATTGCTGGCGCTTCCTTTTCTTAGCGAAGATGCAGGTGCACGCGCGGTAACCCGGCCTTCCTCCGGAGCTGCAGGCTACTTGCTGGCCAACTGGCTTCGTGAAAAGGCGGGCTGGGCCGGCCTGCTTGCATTCGGGGGTTTTTTCACCGCAGGCTGCGCAGTGCTGCTGGGAAGTACCAGCGTTCTCCATGCACTCGATGTGGGGGCACGCGCTGTTGCAACGTCACTGCGCAGGTCGGTAATTTACGTTCTGGCGGCAGTCCGTTCCGCAGGCCGATACCTCAAAGACCTGTTTACGGAAGCCCCCGATGATAGTAAAAAAGCACGTCGTAAATCCGGGTCGATCAGTTCCGACACGCCCAAGGGAGAAAAAGAGCAGGGCGATGAAAAGGGGAAAGGCGAAGAAAAGAAAAAAAAACAACCTGAAATAATTATGAACGGCATGCAAAACGAGTCGCAGAGCCGCGGGGCTACCGGTTCATTCCGTCCTGCTGCAAGCGGGGCTTCTTCCTCAGGGGCTGGTTATAAGCTCCCGCCACTCCATATTCTACATGAAGGAGAGAAAAAAGGGAACTCCGGAGAGGAGGAGGGCACAATCCGCAGACGCGGTGAAATACTGGAACGCACGCTGCAGGAATTTAATATAGAAGCGGAAGTAGTGCGCGTGCAGCGCGGGCCGGTAGTCACCATGTATGAGATGTCCCTGTCGCCGGGGACAAAAGTTTCCAAAGTCGAGTCGCTCGACGACGACCTGGCCATCGCCCTGAAGGCGCCAAACGTGCGGATAGTTGCTCCGATTCCGGGCAAAAGTACCATCGGTATAGAAGTTCCCAACGCAAAGAGGGAAACGGTGACCATAAAAGAGCTTGTTTCGGAGATGGATAGAAACGCGTCGCAAATGGACATCCCGCTTTTCTTGGGCAAAGATACCTCAGGCTCTCCGCTTATTGTCGATCTCGGCATGGCCCCGCACCTGCTAATCGCCGGTGCGACGGGCTCCGGCAAATCAATATCCATAAACAGCATAATCTGCAGCATAATCATGTCTCGCACGCCCGAAGAGGTGCAGATGCTGCTGGTCGATCCAAAGTCGGTGGAGTTTGCCGATTATCAGACATTGCCGCATCTTATATGCCCGGTTGTAACCGACATGAAAAAGGCGGCCGGGGTGCTCCAGTGGGCATGCAAAAAAATGGACGACCGATTTTCAATGCTCTCCAGGGTGGGGGTTCGCAATATCGGACAATACAATCGCCTCGGAAAACAAAAAATAATCGACAGGCTGGAGCCGGAAGAAGATGCCGAAATCGACGATGTTCCGTTTTATATGCCGCACGTGGTGATAATTATCGACGAGCTGGGCGAGTTGATGCTTGTTGCCGCCAAGGAGGTCGAATCCAGCGTCATACGGCTTTCACAAAAGGCCAGAGCCGTGGGCATCCACCTGATATGCGCCACCCAAAGACCGTCGGCCGACGTTATTACCGGGTTGATCAAGGCCAATCTGCCGGTTAAAATTGCGTTTCAGGTATCATCAAAGATCAATTCGCGCGTTATACTCGATCGAAACGGCGCCGAACTGCTTTTGGGCAGGGGAGATATGCTGATGACACCGCCCGGAAGCAGCCGGCTTGTCCGCGCACAGGGCACTTTCATGTCTCAGGCTGAAGCTATAGATATAGTTGATTTTGTTTCGGCGCAGCAAGAACCCCAGTTCAAAGAAGAGCTGAAAGGGTTCAATGCATCCGAAGACAATGCAAGGTCACAGGAAGACGAACTTTATGACGAGGCGGTACAGATAGTGCTTGAGACGCAGCGTGGGTCGGTATCGCTGCTGCAGCGGCGTCTGGCAATAGGTTATTCCCGTGCCGCCCGGCTTGTCGATATGATGGCTGAAGCGGGGCTGGTGGGGCCTTATAAGGGCAGCCAGGCCAGAGAAGTGCATATGACGCTTGAAGAATGGGGGAACGCTCGCACGCAAAGCAGTGGCAGCTGAAAAGGAAGTCTTCAGAGGTATATCTGTGGTTCTTCTTCTTTCTACTACGATAAGAGGTTCACTGAAAACTTCCCCTCAGTTAATATATACGCTGAACACTTACTCCTGCTCACCCAGCCGGCTTTCCAGCGCTTCAACCCTTTCGTTCAGGTCCATGATGCGGCTTCTGTGGGATGCCAGCATAATGCCGGTGAACAGGGCAGCTATAATTATCAGCAGCGCAACGACAAATGCGGCCGATACATGTTCACCGTCCATTAACAAATCCCGCCAGCCGCCTTTGGGCGATTTTCCCGCCCCGTTTTTGTCTTCTTCGTCTTCTCCGCCGGGGGCGGGAGCATGTGTGGCAAACTGATACCGTGTCGAGCCGGGCTGATGGCCGACATCCACCATCTGATAGGAACCTGGCTCTGTTTTGGTGTGGGCTTCGGTGTCGCTTTTCTCACTCTCCTCGCCCAGCTCTTGAGAATCTGCTGTGGGGCCGCTTATTTTATCCGGCCCGGCGGATTCTTCGGCCGCATCTTCTTTTTTTCGTCCCTCGTCCATGTTTTCTTTCTCTGACATATTCATTTTTCCTTTTTCCATTAAAAATATCGCGGCGCAACCGGCCGCAAACTCGCCTTCACCTTTATTCCAAAAAAACTCACTGAGCCATCGGCAGAGGAGGCGCATCGCATTCACGTGCGGGCAGCTCAACGTCGCCGGTCATCTCCATTACTTCACGTGCAAGCGAGCGGTAGTCTTCCGTGCCGTAACACGAACTGTCGTAATGTGAAATGGGCAGCCCATAGCTCGGCGCTTCGGCCAGCCGTATGTTATTGCGCACCACTGTGTCAAAAACCAGCG
>PWZK01000342.1 GCA_003567495.1 Candidatus Brocadiaceae bacterium | reverse complement strand
TTTTTTTACGGCCCTGAATCCGAGCGTTTGGTGCGTATGATTCATAAATTCCCACACTGGCTGGGGCCAAAGATGGACAAGTATATCGGCCGTGAGGCCGAACTGCCCTTTGACCAGCATTTTTTGAAGGCGATGGTGGCGCCGAGGGCATATTTCAATACGAACGGTTACGACGATCTGCACGCCAACCCCGCCGGAACGTGGCAGACGCATATGGCTGCCCGTGAAGTCTATCGATTCCTGGGTTGTGAAGAATGTATGGGGATTTTCTATCGGCCCGGCGGCCACGAACACGGTAAGGAGAACTGGAAGGCTTTTCTCGACTTTGCGCAAAAACAGCTCATTGGCGATAAAAAATCGCTTCCTTCGGATTTCAACCCGTACCCGGACATGAAGCCTGCATTTTCGTGGCGTGCGCCGGGGGGCTAGTACTTAGTTGCATAACTAAAGGACAACCTTTTTTTAGCACTGTCATTTATTTGATATTTGGTGCTTTGAAACTGTGGTGTTCAGTATTCGGTGTTCGGTGTCTCGTGACCCGTCCTGGTATTATTTTTATTCCAAACACTTAATTCGACGAGGAAAGTTAATTTTTAATGGATACGCAGAAAATTAGCCTTATCAAAAAGGAGCAAGAAAAATGATTGAAAAAAGTCCGGACAAAAAAGAGGATAGCAGGTCGGGTGTGCCGAAGTATGATTTCGCCGATACGCTCGGGGAGCAGGAAAGGCAGCTTAAAGACAACCCGATGATGAAGCGGTTTTCTGAATCCAGAAAAGCCCTGTCAGCCGATCCCCACAGGCCGCTATATCACTTTGTAAGCCCGGAGCGTGGTGGAGGTTTTCGTGAACGGCAAACAATGCGTGGCCATGCGTGTCTATCCCGACCGGCCCGACAGCCTGGGCGTATCGCTGCGATCGCAGGGCCGCGATGCGGAGCTCGTATCACTGGATGCCTGGGAGTTGAAGAGCATTTATGCGGGTAAATAGTGACAGGCTCTTCTAAGAAAGCAACGACGTAAATCAGGATAAAAATCTTCAACATTAAGGGGTAATCATAAAAATGCGAAAATTTGATTTTGATGTTACGCCTAACGTAAGGCCCGTTCTCGACAAAGATTTCCGCCCCGCAGTGCTTTGCCGTAGAGCTTTTCTCGATGACGTGGACAAATCAGGCACGGGCGTGCCCGTAAAAATCGCACTGGAGCGCGGGGAGGGTGTTATATCAACTTTCAAGACGCGCGTGTTCGACGAGACTCACGAAAAATCCGAATCCAACTTTTTTTTCATCGAACGTCTGGTAAAGTCGCTGCTTTGGGGCAGAGGCGGCTGGAAACTCACATTCGGTGGCCCTTCCGCCATAGGCGATTATTTAAAAGAAGTTTATAGTGAAAGCGGCAGCCGCAGTTTTGATGCGTTCGCCATGCGGAGGGTTTACGAAAATCCGTTTGTTGTTGAAGCGACGGATATCGACCTTGTCCCGGATGCATGCGGAAAGACCGAACCTGTAGGACGGCATTTTGACGGGTGCCGTATCGGATTCGACGCCGGCGGCAGCGACAGAAAAGTTTCTGCGGTGGTGGACGGAGAGCCCGTGTTCAGTGAGGAGGTGGTGTGGCATCCGAAAATCAATGAAGACCCCGATTATCATTACAGGGAGATACTGGAGGCGATGAAATCCGCGGCGTCGCATATGCCCCGCGTCGATGCAATTGGCGTAAGTGCAGCGGGTATTTATGTCAACAACTGCGTAAGGATGGCGTCGCTTTTTGTGAAAGTGCCGGATGAGTTGTTCGAGAAAAAAGTCAAAAACATTTTCCGCAATATCGCTTCTGAGATGGGCGAAGTGCCGCTTGAGGTTGCCAACGACGGAGACGTGACGGCGCTTGCCGGCGCCATGGATATCGACGACACGAATGTTATGGGCATTGCCATGGGCACGAGTGAGGCGGGGGGGTATGTTGACGACAATGGAAATATAACCGGCGCCTTGAACGAATTTGCATTTATGCCGGTTGACAACGCCCTGAATGCGGCTTTGCACGAATGGTCGGGTGATATCGGATGCGGGGCGAAATATTTTTCTCAGGACGCAGTGATAAGGCTCGCACCGGCGGCGGGCATCGAGCTGGACGATACACATACCCCGGCGGAGAAGCTAAAGACCGTTCAGCAGCTTCACAGCGCCGGCGGCGCCGGCGCAAAAAAGATTTTTGAATCAATAGGTGTTTATCTGGGGTATGCGATAGCGGATTATTCGGATTTTTACGATATCAGGCATATTTTGATTCTCGGCCGCGTGACTTCCGGCGAGGGCGGGTCGCTGATTAGAGAGAACGCTCTGAAGGTGCTTGATGCGGAATTTCCCGAACTCTCGGCAAAAATCAAACTGCATCTGCCCGATGAGTCGAGTCGCAGGGTAGGGCAGTCCATCGCGGCGGCCGGTTTGCCCCACATTGGGTGAACAGCTTGCATTTCATCAACCAGCTTTTTTTTATCAGGTTAAGTGCTAATGAAATTCTCTAAAAATACGGCGGAGGTGTTTGTGCCCGATTCCGTGTCCGACCCCGAAGCTCTGGGAAGAAGCACGCACATGGGTATAGCGGCTCATCAGGACGATCTTGAAGTAATGGCATACGACGGCGTATTGAAGTGTTTCGGCCGCTCCGAAAGCTGGTTTTCGGGTGTTGTGGTCACCGATGGTTCAGGCAGCCCGCGGGGCGGACTTTACGCGGACTATACCGACCTGCAGATGCGCGCGGTGAGGCGTCGTGAGCAGAAAAAAGCGGCGGTCGTGGGGGAGTACGCTGCTGCGGCAATGCTGGATTTTCCGAGCGCGGAAGTAAAAGATGCGGCCGCTTGCGCATACGTGGTTGAGGATATCAAGACGCTTGTTAAGGCCGCCGGGGCGCAGGTTATCTATACTCATAACCCGGCCGACAAACACGATACGCATGTGGCGGTGGCGCTCAGGACGATACGGGCGCTTAGGGAGCTTGAGCCGGAGAGCCGGCCCCGGCATCTGTATGGGTGCGAGGTCTGGCGCGCGCTCGACTGGGTAAATGACGACGAAAAGGTCACATTTGACGTTCAAGCGCATCCAAATCTGGCGGCTTCATTGCTCGGAATTTTTGATTCCCAGGTGTGCGGCGGGGCCAGGTATGATCTGGCCGCGGCGGGCAGGAGGGTCGCAAATGCGACTTTTGCCGAATCTCACGAAACCGACAGCACGACGTCCGCCATCTATGCTATCGATTTGACGCCGCTGATTGAAGACTGCGATCTGGACGTTGCTTCTTTTGTAAAAGCGCATATCGACAGGTTTGCCGTGGATGTTGTGTCGAAGATAGAAAAACACGCCGAAGCAAAAAATCACTGATGAAAAAATGCCAAAAACATATCCTCCCGCCGGTTGTAACCGGCATTTCCCGTAAGGACGACGCAGTGGGCATCACGACCACTGTGCCTGTGGAGGTGCTTTTTGCGGCGGGTTGCCGGCCGATGGACATGAACAATCTTTTCATTACTTCTCCCGATCCGGAGGAGCTCATAAAATCGGCCGAAAAACGCGGTTTTCCAAGGACTTGTTGTTCGTGGACCAAGGGCATATACGGGGCCGTGCATCGATACGGCATAAAGAAGGTGGTTGTCGTGGTGGGGGGAGATTGCAGCAATACCCTGGCACTGGCCGAGGTGCTGGAATATGAGGGGATCGAGTGTGTTCCCTTTGCCTTCCCTTACCGGCAAAGTGTGGAAAGCATGGGGACGGAGCTTCGCGGTTTTTCGCGAAATTTCGGCGTGGGGCCGGAGTCAGCCGAGCACTGGCGACGCAGGCTGCGTCAGGCAAGGGAGCTAGCCGCCGAGATCGACAGGCTTTCCTGGGACTCGCAGAAGGTCCACGGGCTCGAGAATCATCTCTGGCAGGTGTCGACCAGCGATTTTTGTGCGGACCTTCAGAGTTATCAAAATGAGGCCGCCAGGTTCCTGGAAATTGCGCGCATGCGGGAGCCGCTAAAATGTGATGTCAGAATCGCTCTGGCGGGAGTACCGCCCGTAGTTCCCGAATTGTATGATTTCCTGGAATCGGTGGGCGGCCTGGTGGTATATAATGAAACCCAGCGTCAGTTCACCATGCCAGGCCCGGCGGATTCTCTGGCGCTTCAATACTGCGCCTATACCTATCCGTACGGAATACGCTGCAGGCTTGAGGATATCGTGCGAGAGATCGACAGGCGCAGGCTCGACGGCATAATACATTACGTGCAGAGTTTTTGTTACCGTCGCATTGAAGACAGGATACTCAGGGAAAACGTGCCTGTTCCGGTCATAACGCTGGAACAGGACAGGCCAGGCCCGCTTTCGGGACAGCTCAAGACGCGTCTCGAAGCATTTGTAGAGCTTCTGTGGGCCAGGAAGGAGGGGGTGAGTGTATTTTAGGCGCTTAATATCAGCACATCGACAAAGAATTGTCGATGTGCGAAAAAGACAAATATCCAATATCCGATGATCAATATCCAATGTCCAGGGAACTAATTCTTT